>CACYCW010000061.1 GCA_902773015.1 uncultured bacterium | reverse complement strand
CTCCTTGCGACGGACCATCTTGCGCCATCGGTTTTCAGTGCGATCCACCAGTCTGGCGTCGCCGTTCCCGACGAAATGGCCGTCATAAGCGTTGACGACATCCACGAGATATGCCTGAACGTCACCCCGCGCCTCACAAGCGTAAAAGTGAACTTCTTCCACTGCGGGGAAAACGCCGTCGAACTGCTCAAGCGCCGCCTCCTGGACCCGCTCCGCCCTGTGGAGACGTTGACATACGGTGTCGTATCCGTATCCAATCGCGCCTCCACCCGAAAACCCTACACCGACAGGCGCGTCACCAGGGCCGTCGAATTCATAGAGGACAACATTGCGTCAAAGATTTCCTCCCGCCATGTCGTCAGGGAGACGGGATGTGGCAGGCGACAGGCCGAACAGCTCTTCAAGCGCCATGTAGGACTTTCAATACTGCAGGCGATCCAGAAATGCCGCATTGAAAAGGCGATGTCGCTTCTCAGGAACGACAAAACCCCGATCGAAGAAATCCCCGCGTTCTGCGGCTACGACTCCACCGCGTTCTTCAAGACCATCTTCCGCCGCGAAACCGGCATGACCATGCGCGAGTGGCGAAAGACGAATTTGCGGAATACTCAAGACCATCGACCTCGCGTGCTCACTCCTCGACCGTGAGATGAGCAGTGGCGGTGACGCCCTCGGCCGTCGAGCAGGTGATGACCGGCGACCCGGGCCTGAGCGCGACGGCAAACGGCGCGAGGCCCGTTGACTCGCCCACGAAACGCCCATCGACAAACCACCAGAGGCGCTCGCCTTCCGGATTGCCAATGACGCGGCAGACGACCTTCTGGTTGAGATCTCCCGCCACGAGGCGAATCGTCGCGCCGTCCTCCGGCGCGACGATCGCGAGTTGCTCCGCGCGGGCGAGGCGTCCGGCGAACGCGGCGAGGAAGGCGTCGTTCCGCACGATGGGATGTCCGCTCGCGTCGCGGCAGTGCACCTCGCAGAGACGCGGCGAGCTGTATCCCCGCACGGCGTGACCGAGCTCGGTCGCGGGGCAGTCCGGCCCGGCCGGAAGCCCCGTCAGCGAGCAGCTGCGGCGATCCTCCACGTCGCCTGGGCGGACGAACCAGGGCCCGTCGTTGCGCGGATAGAGCTGCCGCGCGATGCCCCAGGCGACCGGTGCGGCGGCCTTCGCTCCGACAAGCGTGCGGTCGCCGAAGCCGCCCGAGATGTGTCCGCACCAGACGCCGACGACCCACTCGGGGTTCCACGCCACGGTCCAGGCGTCACGGTAGGCGCTGGAGGTGCCGGTCTTCCAGGCGAACCGCGAGGTTTCGACATCGGCGATGTGTCCGAGTGCGGCGCTTGCGCGCTCGTCGCCGGAGAGCATCTCCGAGATGAGATATGAGGTGCCGGGGGCGAGCACGCGCTCGCCGCGAGCAGTGACGCCGCCGCGAGCAATCGTCGCGTAGGCGCCGAGAAGCTCCATCAGCGTCACCTCGACATTGCCGATCGCCATGCCGAGCCCGGCGGCACCCTCCGTCTCGCGAATGTGTCCGAAGCCGAGCGCATGCAGCGTCGTGGCGAACGGGTCGACGCCGGTCTCGCGCAGGAGCTGCACGAAGGGGATGTTGAGCGACTGGATGAGCGCATCGCGCACCGTGACGAGTCCGCGGTAATTCGAGTCGAAGTTGGCCGGCCGGTAGCCGCTGTAGGCGC
Organism: uncultured bacterium; assembly: GCA_902773015.1. Classification (GTDB taxonomy): domain Bacteria; phylum Verrucomicrobiota; class Kiritimatiellia; order RFP12; family UBA1067; genus UBA1067. The sequence continues at coordinate 11,582 of CACYCW010000061.1, read as the reverse complement.
GCGGGATGTCCGCAAGGCGCGTCTCGGGCGTGACGAGTCCGCGCTCGATGGCGAGGGCGACGAGGAACGGCTTGAGGGTCGAGCCGGCGGGACGCGGTGCAGCGGCGGTGTTGACCTGTCCGGCGGCGTCCCTGAAGTAGTCGCCGCTGCATGCGAGCGCGACGGTCGCGCCGTCGCGCACGCGCATCACCGCGGCGGCGACGGAGTAGCCGCCCGCCCGTGCCGCGGCGTCGACGGCCCCGACGCACGCCTGCTGGATGTCGGCGTCTAGCGCCGTCGTCAGGTCGCCGCCCGCGCGCGCCGCGGCCTCGTCGATTCCGCGCGCGGCGAGCGTCCAGTCGCAGAAGTGCGGATGGAGGAAGGGGCGCGGCGCGCGACGCACCTCGGGAACGACCGATTTCGCGGCGGCCAGCTGCTCGTCGGTGATGAGATCGAGCGCACGCATCCGCCCGAGCACGTAGTCGCGGCGGTGGATGGCGCGGTCGAGATGGCGGTCGGGGCGAAAGCGCGAAGGCGCCTGCACTATGCCGGCGAGCAGTGCGGCCTCGCCGAGCCCGAGCTCCTTCGCGCCGCGGCCAAACCATCCCTGAGCTGCCGCCTCGATGCCGACGAGGTTCGAGCCGTAGGGCGCGCGATTGAGATACTGAGAGAGAATCCACGTCTTCGTCTTCGCGCGCTCCATCTTCAGCGCCTGGATGGCCTCCTTCCACTTCCACCAGAAGGTCTTCGGGTGCGGACGGATGAGCCGCACCGCCTGCATGGTGATCGTCGAGGCGCCGGAGATGCGCCGGCGGAAGAGGAGATTCTGTCCCGCCGCGCGGATGATGCTCAGCGGCCGCACCCCGTGATGAGTCCAGAACGTGCCGTCCTCGGAGGCGATGAGCGCCTTCACGACCCAGTCATCGGCGCTCGCGACGTAGCTCGGCCGGCAGTCGATGTCACCGTGACCGAGCGTGACACGCAGGACGTTCCCGGCGCTGTCGCGTACGACGACGCCCCCAGGGTAGCGGTCAGACCCCTCATCCGTCCACCCGATGAACGCCCACGATGCCGCGAGGAAGATTCCCACGCCAAGTGCCAGCGCCTCGAGCTTTCTCACCTCAGCTACTCCACCTTGACCTCACCGATCGGGTGCTTGTCCTTGGGCTTGTCGAGACGGAAGGAGATGATCCTGCGCTTCTCGTTCTGACGTCCCCAGTCGGTGTAGACAGTGGCCGTGACGACCGCGGCGCCCGTGAGGGCCTGGCGATGGGAGGCGTAGTAATTGGCGAGGATGCGGTAGACGCCCTTCTCGGCGTCCTTGCGCAGATACTCCTCGGGACCGTAGCCGGTCGTGACGTCCTCCGAGACGAACCCGCCCGACGAAGTGCGGCGGTGGCGGTAGAAGGCCTCCTCGCCGTTCGGCTCGAGGACGTGCAGGTCGACGTCGGTCTCGTCCGTGTCCCAGGAGAGCATGATGCGCAGGGCGAGCGGCAGGTCGCGGCGATAGGCTGCATCCATCGCGGGCGGCTGGGGCTTCGGCGTCCCGGCCCAGTCCTGCGCATCCGTCCACGCGATGAGTCCGTTCAACTCCTCGAGGGCAATTACGCTAGTCTGCATGTCGTTGCCGCGGCGGCCGCTCCGGCGTGCGGTGGGCTCGAAGGCCACGCCGTGCAGGAGTCCCATCGCCTCGGCGAGGTCGCGCGCGGCGGCGGCGCGATCACCGGACGAGAAGCGCTCCTTGCCGCGTTCGGTGAGAACGAGCGCGAGGTCGCGACGGCTCTGCGGCTCCTCGCCGCGCATCTCCAGCACGTGGCGGAACGTCTCCACCGCCTCGTCGAGTGCATCCGCCTCGCGCAGTCGCCAGCCCATCGTGCGCCAGAGCCCCGCGTCCTCGAGCTTCATCTCGGAGAGGTTCGAGATGATGCGAACGGCGATAAGGCGCTCGTTCGCCTTGAAGAACCAGCCTGCGCAATCGAGGTAGAACGCCGGCGATGAGCCGTAGGTGACACGCTGACGCAGGTACTCGGCGTAGGCCTCGCCCTTCGGCGCGTCGCCAATCGCCTTCAGATACGGGGTCTTCGGATCCCACCGGGCGATGGTGATCGTCACCGACGGGGCGGCGGGCTGCTCGGCGGCCGGAACCTTGCCGGGCTCCCTCCGCTGCGCCATCGAGCAGCGCTCCACATTCCGTGCACCGGCGGTCGCGGCAGACATCGCCGGCGCCCCTTCGTCGGCAACTTCCTCCCGCTCAACGCTGCTCACGCGTGAAGACCGCGAAAAGAGTCCATCGAAGAGCCCGCTCTTCGGGGTGCGCTTCGGCGGAATCGGGTCGTTCCACCACTTGACTCGCTCCTCCCAGAGCTGCAGGAGAAGTTGCAGATGCTCGGTCTTCGCCTTCTGCGCGGCGATCGGATCGTCCTCCGCCGCGCGGCGACGCTTCCACTCCGCGTGGAAGCTCATCGTCTCCGGCGGCTCGATCCGGTGGCGGAGATACTGGTCGAGCGTCTCGAGCACGATGAGCGAGGTGACGGGCGAGGCGATCGAGTAGCGCCGGCCGAGCGCCAGCAGCTCGGCCTTGTTCGCCTCGGCCGCGCCGGAGAGATCGGCGATGCGATGCGCCGCCCAGGCGGTTGCCAGCAACCTGCCCGGCTTCGCTTCCGCAGGCGGGTTCTCGCCCTTCGCGAGCCGCGTCACATCGAGCGTGCGCCGCGCCGCGGCCTCCTCATCGCGCTCGTCGGTGAAGATGAACGTGTTCGACGCGGCGGCGGCAAGCCGATCGACCGCGGCGAGACACGTGCCGCCGTCGTAGACAAGCACGTCGATTGCGCGCAGCAGCTCTGTACGCGAGGTGAAGCGAACCGGCTTCTCGATCACGTTGCGGAAGACGACGAGATCCCACGCGCCGGTCTCCGGCAGGCACTCGAGCAGGTTGCGATCCGCCGCGACCTTCCCCTCACGGGACATCGACGCATCCCAATAGAGCGTCCCGCTCGTCGCCTCGCGCAGCCGCTCGGCCCGGCCCCTGCCGCGCTCCGCCGCCGCACGCCGACGACCGACGAAGACGTCCTCACCATCACGCTCGACCACGACGGTCCCGTCGGCGACGGACGGCGTGTCGCGCGCGACGATGTAGGCGACCTTCGCCTTGCGCGGCACGTTCGGCGAGAGCGGATAGATGCGGGTGCGCCAGACGTTGCCCCTGACGTGCTCGACGAGTCCGGGATCGACCGAGCGCCGCTTCTCGTTCTCGAACGCGGTGCGCGCGGCCTCCTTCTCGCAGACGACGCCCGGCACCATCGAGCCGTTCACCTCGAGCTCGTAGCCGCAGACGGTCGCGCCCTCGGGCAGCGGCAGCTCGAGCTCGGCCTCGAAGACGCGGGCGTTCGGGTTCGTGAAGGTGAAGGTCGTCTCGACGCGCTGGAGGAGTCCGTTGTCGGCCACGACCTCGGCGCTCTTCTCGATGACGACGGGCTTCTCGCCTGCACGCAAGGCCGGCACAGGCGGCTGCGGCACAGGTCGCGGCACGATCGACCGCGACACAGGCGATGCCACGGGCTGCGGTGACATCTGCGACGGCGGCGTCACGCGATAGCTGAACGCGCCCGGAACGGGATCAACCGACAGCCAGCCCCCCTCGCGACGGATTGCGGCGGGGCCGAGCCTACGCCCCTCGCGATCCAGCGCGATGGCGCGCTCGCCGTCGATGCGAAACGCGCAGGGCACGTTGTCGATCGGGATGATCTCCCAGTCGTTCCCCTCACGACGGCAGACGGCGCATCCCGCGCTGCGGGCCTTCGTCCCTTCCACCAGATTGCCGCGCCCGTCGATGAAGAGATAGTCCGGCGTCTCGGCGTAGTCGAACGGCCTCGCGCGTCGATTCGCATCGCCGTGCTCGACGCGAATCGCGCCGTCCTCCGTCCACACCGCATAGCCGCTCGGCGGCAGGTCGAGGGCGCGGCCGAAGACCGTCCCGCGCAGTCGCTCGGTCGTGGAGCCATTCGCCACGACGAACGTGCCGTCATCGTAGGAGACGGCGACCTGGGAGAGCGCGATGGAGCCGTCGAGGAGCGCAGCGGAGACGCCGCGCGTGCGGCCGTCGGCGCCAAAGTAGAGGATGTCCTTCGCCTTGGCCTGGGTGTAGCGGGCGGCGGCCTGCTGCACCATGTAGTAGCTGCGCATCGCGTAGAGCGTGCCTTCGCCGCGCTCGGGCGCGAACTCGCTCGCCCGCCCGTAGGCGCGACCGAACGTCTTCGGGTAGGGAGAGAACCACCAGTCGAGCACGAGGAAGCCCGTGTGCCCGTAGGCGATCGTGCAGGCGATGAATCGGTCAACGAGGCGCTCGCGATCCCGCTCGGTCGGGGCGTGCGGAATGTAGAGCGACTGCTCAAGGAGAGTCTTCGGCCGCGAGAACATCGTCGCGAGGGCGCCCATGCCGAAGGCGCACTCGAGGTCGTGCAGCTTGCGCAGGTCGAAGTCGACAAGCCAGGGACGTTCGGTGAAGTCATAACCCCGGTCCTGCGCGTAGTCGCCATCCGTGAGGCCGGCGTAGAACATGTGGTGGTTGCCCTCCGAGTAGACCGGGCCCTCCCAGAACCGCTTCTGGAGAAGCATCGTCTCGCCCCAGAGGTAGTAGGTCGAGGCGAAGGTCGCCGCGCCGGGAACGCGGTCGTCGTAGTCGGTGCGAGACCAGGGCGAGACCGCGGTGTGGACGTCGCAGTAGGCCGCGTTGAAGCCGAACTTTCGCTTGAGGATCGGCGCAAACGTCTCGCACGCCTCGGGTCCCCACGCCGGACGGCAGGCGTAGCAGCGCATCCACGCCGGACTGAACTCGCCGTCGGGACTGCGCGCGACGCGATCCATCGACCAGTTGCGGTTCGCTGGCGCGAAGTCGGTGAAGTTGTTGTAGGGCCCGTAGACGTAGCCGAGCTCCTCGCGCAGATAACGCGAATAGTCGGCGAGCATGGCGTCGCCTCCCTTCATCGGTGCGGCGATCGTGCGGCAGGTGAAGCTCTCGCCGCCGTCCCGCCACTGCGTCTCGTGATCGCAAATGACGACCTCGCGGAATCCGTGGCGATGGGCGAGCTTCCAGATGCGGCGATCCTCGACGGGATCGTTCGAGGCATGGACGCGCCAGAGGCGCCTGCCGGCGATGTGCCGGTAGGGCGAAGGTGGATTCGCGATCGTGGGCAGCGTCTCGGCGAACTCGGGCGAGAGCGTGATGAAGAGCCGCTCCGAGAGCGCGTTGTAGCGGCCGGCAGTGTCCGGCCGGTAGATGACGCTGAGCTCGCAGCCGTTATCCCCGCGGCGCACCTTGATCGTGGAGGCGTTGGACCGATACCAGTCGAAGAATCCGAGTCGGAAGAACCCGCCCTCGAGAACGTCGACGCCGAGACGCTTGCCGCCCTCGTCGAACGTGAGATACGGCACGTCGACGGTGCCCGTCACGCGCGCCTCCGCAGGCAGCCCCGCCGAGAGCTCGGTGACGGCGCCCGGCGGCGCGAAGAAGTCGACGATGAGCGTGCGACCGACGCGGCGCTGGGTGACGCGCAGCTTCGAGATGTCGCTGCCGGTGACGGCGCGTCCGGTGAAGCGTGCGAGCGGCTCGCCGGAACGCGGCTCGCCGGATGCGGGCTGGCTCGTCTCCTCGCGGGTCGGGAACGGCAGCGTGCCCGCGCCCGTGTTGAGGCCGGGATTCGCTCCGGGGAGCGGCTTCAGGTTGCGTTTAGCGCGCGGACGGAACGTCAGGGGATTGCGCGGCTCCTTGAAGAGCGCGAGGTTGTCAAGGTGTAAGTCGCGTATGTCGGTCTGGGTGCCGCCGGTGCAGACGAAGCCCTCGAACGCCGCAAGCCCCTTCGGCAGCTTGCGAAGGACGCGATGCCAGTTGCGCCAGACGAGGAGGGTGAACGGCAACTCGCACCTCTTGCCGTCCGCCCGGCGGAAGAGCGCCTTCACGGTGAGAATCGGCGTCGTCGGGTCGATGTTGGCGCCGCGGCAGAAGTGATCGAACCACACCCATGCGCCGATCGTGTCCGCCCCGTCCGGTACGGGAATCGGCGCGGCGGGGCGGAGGATGAACGAGGGGCTCGCGCCGATGGCGCGATGGGTGACGCGCAGCGTCCACTCTCCAAAGCACTGCTGTACCTGCGAACGCTCGACGGTGACGACGCAGTTCGTGACGTCATCGACGCGCCAGGGTGCGGCGTCGCTCTCGAAATCGACCGTCGGCGGCACGTCGTCTACGGTGCGGTTCGCGAGCTTGAACTCGATCGAGCGGTTGTCGACGCGGGTGGCGTAGGGTTCGCCCTGGCCGAGGCTCTCGGGCCAGGTGCGCGGCTCTCCGAGGGCGTCCTGCGCGGCCTGCCAGATCGAGGTCGCGCTGTCGCGGTGCTCAGAGGGGAGTAGCTTCACGCCTTTCAGGAAGTCGAGGCAGGCACGGTACTGACCGTTGGTGAGGAGCGCCTGGGCGTGGGCGATCTGAAGCGGGTTGCACTTCGGGTAGAGGGCGACGTCACGCGTCGTCTCGGCGAGCATCTCCTTTAACTCGCCTTCGCTCTCGTAATGCTGCGCGAACTGCCGGGCAAGACGCCAGCTGTCGCCAAGCGACCGCGCGCGACCGAGGTCGGCGAGCCGCCGCGTGCCGACGCGGCGCGATGCACGATACTGGTAGGCGACGGGCTCGTCAGGCTCGTCACCGAGGCCGTCGAGCAGCGCGTCCGCCTCGCTGTCGTAGCCGAGATAGGCCTTGAGGACGGCGAGCAGGTAGCGGAACTTCCAGTGGCCGTCCGCAGCGACAGCGCGCTCGAGATCGGCGAGGCTCTCGCGACGGAACGGAAAGGCGCCGGCAACGGAAAGGCGCTTAGCGGCGGCGTAGTCGCCGAGGCGCGTGAGGGCGACGATCGAGCGGGGCGCACGGGCGAAAAGCGCACGGGCGTCGGTGCCGTAGCCGGTCTCGGCATACCAGGAGCCGAGTGTGAGATAGGTCTCGTCGGGCAGCTCGTTGCGCACAAGACGGGTGAAGTCGACCGACGGGTCGACGCGGCCGAGCTCGTAGCGAATGGCGTGGAAGAGCGGCAAGCGCTCGAGCGTCCGCTCGGCGATGGCGCGCTGGCGGGACGTGCCGCGCAGGGCGATGACGCGCGCGAGCAGGGCGTCGCGGTTGAGCGGATTCGCCTCGAGCGCGCGCTCGGCGGCGGCGAGGGCCTCGCGGGTGCGGCCGTCCCTCAGGTAGGCGCGGGCGATGAGCGCGAGCGCCGCGGCGGCGTACTGCGGCTGGTGCGAGGCGAGACCGAGACGATCGCGCGCCGTCACCGTGTCGCCCTCGAGGAAATAGGCGAAGCCGTCGATGTAGTTGGCGAGCGGATCGTAGGCGTCAATCGCCAGTGCCTGACGCGCGAGCCGGTGCGTCTCGGCGCAATTGCCGCGGCGAAGCTCGTAGGCCGCGAGCTCCCCATAGGCCGGCGCGAAGAAGCGGTCCTTCGCGATCGCCTCGCGCAGTTCCGCCGCACCCTGCGCATCGTGGCGCTCACGCAGGTACTGCACGCCGCGCACGTAATGGCCGTAGGCGGAGCTCCAGTCGAAGTCGGCGATGGCGTCAATCGGACGCGGCTTCGGCGCCTCATGGCCGGGCGCGAGATCCGCCGCGAGCGCGGCGCGGTCGCGCACCGGTCCCCACTCCTCGACGAGCGTCTTCGTCGCGCCGGGCGCGAACGTCGCGTGCTTGAACGGCGTGCGGTAGTTGTCATACCGCGGCTGGTTGAAGCAGAGGCCCGACTGCAACTCGGTGTACTGCCCGTCATCGTCCGTCAGGAGATCCTCCCAGATGCCTCCCTCGCGCGAGAGCGCCCACAGCCAGATCTTGCGCCCGTACTTCTCGTAGGATCGCGCGCGGTGGTAGCTGCCGAAGCCGAGCGCGGGCCACCAGATGCCGTAGAAGCCGTTGTGTCCGGGCAGCACGTGGTTGGACTTCGGACCGCCGAAGGCGTTGCCCGAGAACCGGTCGAGGCGATGCCCCTCGTCATCAAAGGGCCAGCGGCGCGTCACGATCTCGCCCTGATGGCCGATCGCCGTCGTCCCTGGAAAGAGGAACTCGGGGTCGTTCCGCACCGAATAGGCGGCGTTCATCCAGTGGTAACACGGCGCGGGCAGGCCCGAGCCATTGAACCAGGTGACGTGCGTCTCGAACCGGTCCGCCGTCGCCCCGAGGCGCACCTCGACCTGCCACACGGTGCGCGAGATGAACTCCTCGGACGACACGAAGCAGCTCGCGGACCCGTCGGCGTTCGTGCGCGCGAGCCAGTCGACGGGAGTCGACGAACTCGGCGCATGGCCGATGATGCCAAAGTTGAACTCGATGCCGCCAGACGCCCACGGCCCGCGCATCGCGATGTCGCGGAACTTCATCACGTGATTGCAGTAGAGGAAGTCTCTTCCGCTCACCTTGTCCGTCGCCGCCCACACCTTGCCGCCGACCTCGGGCAGCAGGATGACGCGGATGCGGTCATTCTCGAGCGTGACGGTCTTCCACGACTGCGTGACGCCGACATCGGTGGAGCCGTCGTAGCGGAAGTAGGGATAGCGCGTCTCGGAGGTCGCGGGGACCGGATCCGGATCGGAGAACGGATAGGTTCTGAGGGCGATCTCGCCGACAGTGACGGTGGAACCGGCGCCCGCAGCGAGCGCGAGCGCGGCGACGACGGAGGCAAGTGCGATTTTCATGCCGAATCGACCGGTCAGCCGAGGTAGACGCCGGCGGAGAGGAGTTTCTGTCGCAGTTCGCCGTAGCCCAGCGAACGGATCGGCACGTCCTTCTGCGCCGCGAGCGCGGCGGCCGTGCCGGCGGCCTGGCCGGAGACGAAGCACGGGGCGATCAGGCGGAAGGTGTCGATCGTATCCGGCGCGCCGACGCAGCGGCCGGCGGCGATCACGTCGCCGCCCGTCCGCGGCACGAGCGCACGGAACGGCAGGGGCATGCCGTTGTGCGCCCCGCAGTTGCCGAACCAGCCGACCGTCTCGTCCGCGCCCCTGCCGGCGGCGACGGCGGCCCGGTCGCAGATGATCTCCGACTCGAGAAGGCGCGTCGCGCGCGGGCCGATCTGCGAGCACGTGTTCGCGATGTAGACCTGTTCCCAGCCGGGCGTCTTGCGCATCCTCGTGACATGCTCCCACCAGTACTTGCGGTGCAGTACCTCGGCCTTCGAGACGTCGCGCACCGAGAGTCCGTTGCCCTTCGGCCCGAGCCGGCCGATCCAGCGGGCCGTTCCGTTGGCCTCGTTGCTGGTCGTCGGCCACGCATTCGGCTTGCCGTCGTAGGCGATGCCGGGATCCGCGGGCCCCTTCTTCGCCGTAACGCGGTCGATGTTGGCGAGCCGCGTCACGAAGCCGATGCCGTGGGTGATCTGGCGATAGCCGCAGCCCGCCGCGAAGTAGATGTCGCCATCGCCGGTGGTGTCGACGATCTTCCTGGCGCGAATGGCCTGAAGGCCCTGCTTGGAGTTGAACACCACGCCGAGGGTGCGGTCGCCGTCCTGGATGACGTCGAGGCCCGAGGCATGGAAGAACATCTCGACGCCCGCCTCGGCGATCATCGAGTCCATGAGGTACTTGGCGGCCTCGGGGTCGATGGTCGGCTGCCAGTGGCGCGTCTTGGGGACGGGGCCGGTGGAAGCGACGGCGCCCATCGCCTGGGCGCGGCGCATGAACTCCTCGCAGACGCCGCGCGTGACGAGGTTCCAGGTGCCGTCCTCCTGGCGGACGCCGGTCGCCAGCACGATGAGCACCATGCCGTTCGTGAAGAGGCCGCCGAGGCTGCCGCTCTGCTCGACGAGAGCGACCTTCGAGCCGGCGCGGGCTGCCGCGATCGCTGCCGCGAAGCCGGCGGCGCCACCGCCGACCACGACGACGTCGGTCGTATGGAAGACCGGGATCTCGCGCGCGGGCATGATGATGCGGCCGCCCTCCATGCGGCAGCTCGGGCCGTCCTCGATCGTGTGCGGCAGCGGAAAGATGCGCTGGCCGAACCAGACGTTCGCCGGATCGCCGATCGAGCCGGGCGGGAGGGTCTTGTTCGTGGCTGTGAACTCGTCCGCCGCCGCCGTGCCGGCGATGCCCGCCGTGCCGAGGGCCAGGCGCCGAATGAACTCGCGTGTCGTCAGGTTGCTGCTCATGGCTGTCTCTCCTTTGATCAGGTGTCGGTCCTCGGGTCGACGGGCCTTACGCATCCTCCATGAGGAGGCGGAAGTCCTCCTCGATCGGCGCGCGGCCGTATTCGCTGACCTCGTAGGACTCGATGTACTTCGGCAGCGGGGTCGAGGGATACTGCTGGCGCCAGGCGGCGGAGAAGCGTGCGGCGTCGTTGGCCTTGCGCCTGGCCCAGTACTTGCGCAGGTAGGCGTTGCGCCCGGCGATGTTGGTCTTGAGGTCGCCAATCGCCCGGACCTCGTCCTCGATGCCCTTGTCCCACGCCAGCCACTCGAAGAACTGCGAGACCTGGCAGCTCAGCGCATCGCACCACTTCTCGATGTAGGGGTCGGCTTCGACAAGGATGTCGGGGCGCATGACCCGCGGGACGGTGAAGATGTCGCTCATGAGGAGGATGAGCGGACGACGGCGGAGCGCCTTGTGCCCTTCGATCCAGTGCGGGCAGCCGAGCATGTAGCCGCAGTCCTTGACGAGTGTGCCGATTGCGCGATGGTCGACGTGGTAGTCGCAGTCGCGGTGGGTCATGATGATGTCGGGCTCGAAGTCAAGGATGTGGGCGGCGACCATCTCGCGCGCCTCGATCGTGTTCGGACAGCGCGCGTCGCCGAAGCCGTAGATGTCGTAGCCGTCGAGGCCCCAGACCTTCGCCGCCTCGAGCGTCTCGCGCCGGCGGATCGCCGCCGTCGTCGGCTTGTCATGGATGTGATGGCCGATGTCACCGTTGCAGGCCGCGACGAACCGGACGCGGCAGCCCTTGGCGATCAGCTTCGCGGCGGTGCAGCCGCAGATGATGTCCGCATCGTCGGGGTGCCCCCCGATCATCATCACTCGATACGGGCCGGGCGTACGAGGAATGGATTCCTTGACGGGCGGGCAGGCCGCCACGAACTTGCGCCCGCGGACGAAGTTGTGCTCGCCCGCGCCGGACGCCTTGTTTGCCGCGAGACCCGCCGCCACAGCGAGGGCGCCCGCGCCGAGAAAATTACGCCTGTTGATTTCCATATGCTGTCTCACCTCCATGTAGTGTATTATAGCAAATTTCCCGACAGCCGAGTTGCCGAATTCACCGCCGCAGGCCCGGCCTTCCGTCATCCCGGGGGGCCGATGACGTAGTCCATCCAGTCTGGGATGTAGAGCTCGACGTTGCTGACGATCCGCACGTCCGGACGCTGCGCCAGGTATTCGCGACTGTAGCGGGCCGCGAACTCGCCAATGACGACTGTTACGGCGGAGCGGCGACGCAGTTCCTCGGGTATCCGCGACGGCGGGAACGGCGGGCTGAGGAAGATGATGCTTTCGGGCATCTTCTCCGGGTAGCCGTTCTTCTCAAGATGTTTGAGGTAATCGGACCCGGCCTCCCCGGCGATGGTCAGCCGACGAACCTGCCCGTCCGTCGGGATGCG
>CACYCW010000060.1 GCA_902773015.1 uncultured bacterium | reverse complement strand
GCCGACGTCCTGTCGACCCCTGCCGATTACCCCGCCAACGTTGGCTGACGGGCTGATGCACAATTGACTTCAACTGCGATTTTTAGGGTTAAACTGCATGGGGGATCGAGCATTTGGCATTTGGCGTGGCGTGGAGGGGTTGGGATTTGGTATAATATCCGCAAATGGGAAACTACCAGAACACACGGCATCATCGCGGGCCACGCGAGATGGTCGGGGGTGGCGAGTGGCTCTACGGACGCAATCCCGTCGAGGAGGCGCTCGCCGCGGGGCGCCGCACCTGCACCGAGATCGTGCTGCCGCCCCCCGGGGCGACCGATGACGACCAGCTCGCCCGCATCCGCGACGAGGCGAGCCGACGGCGCCTGGTCATCCGCACGATGGACCGCGACCAGCTTGATCGCCTGACGCGCTTCGGCCATCACCAGGGCGTCGCGCTGAAGACGACCGGCTACCCCTATGTCGGTCTCGATGACATCGCGCGCGCCGCCGAGGCCGACGAGAACGCCATCGTGGTCGTTCTCGACCATTTGGAGGACCCGCAGAACGTCGGCTCGATCCTGCGCACGGCCGCGGCGGTCGGCGTCACGGGCGTGGTGATTCCCGAGGATCGCGCCGTCGCCATCACGCCTGCCGCGGTGCGTGCCTCCGCCGGCGGCTCCGAGTACGTCTCCGTCGCGCACGTCGTCAACCTGCCGCGGGCGATGGCCCGCCTCAAGGACGCCGGCCTTTGGTTCACGGGCCTCGATCTCGGTGCCAACGCGAAGCCCCTCGCGTCCATCGACTTCAAGGGGCGCGCCGGACTCGTGGTCGGCGCGGAGGGCAACGGGCTCTCGCGGCTCGTCCGGGAGAATTGCGACTTTCTCGGCGCCCTGCCGATGCCCGGCGGGTTCGAGTCACTGAACGCGGGCGTCGCCACGGCGGTCGCCCTCTACGAGATCCTAAGACAAAGGGGATAGGCGAAATGACGACGAAACTGAAGCTCAACCGCGAATTCGCAATCCGCCACATCGGCGTGGCGTTGCTCATGTTCGGTCTCTCCTGCTACTTCGGCTACGACGGCTTCGTCGGCTATCCCTCGACGCCGGCGGCGGACCTCTACCGCTCGATCGAGGGATCCGATGCGCCGGCCGGCTTCGACCTCGCCGCCTTCAAGCGCCAGAAGATCCAGAGCCAGTACGGGTTCATGGCGCTGACGCTCCTCGCCGCGCTCATCATCGGCGGGCACGTCTGGGCGATCTCGCGCCTTCGCTTCTCCTTCGACGACGAAGGCTTCACCTGCGGCAAGCGGCGCTTCGCCTACTCTGACATCACCTCGGTCGACCGCTCGAAGTGGGCAACGAAGACCATCATCAAGGTCAACGGCATCACCCTCGACGCGTGGCACCACGAGGGCGTCAAGGCGTTCGTCGAGCGGCTGGAACGCCTGAGGCCGCCCGAAGCCGAGACGAAGCCCAAAGAGGGTGACGCGTGAAGCGGTTCTGCGTCTTCATCGCGACGGGCCTCGGGCTCGGGCTCATCGCCCCCTTCGCACCCGGCACCTTCGGCTCCCTGCCCGGCGTCGCGCTCGCCTACGCGACGACGCTCCTGCCGGTCGCACTGCAGATTCCGGTCTGCACGGTGCTGGCGCTCCTCGCGATTCCGGTCTGCGGCGTCGCGGAGCGCGAGCTCGGCATCAAGGACGACGGGCGCATCGCCGCCGACGAGTGGATGCTCTTTCCGATCGCGCTTATCGGCATCCCCCTTCACACGCTGCCCTGGTGGTCGATGGTCGTCTTCTTCGCGGTCGTGCGCGCGATCGACATCGTGAAGCCCTGGCCCTGCCGCGGACTGCAGTCCATTCCGGGCGGGCGCGGCATCGTGATCGACGACTTCTTCGCCAACCTCTACTCGCTCGCGACGAACTGGGCGATCTGCTGGCTCATCTGGCTCCGCTGATCGGCGAAAGTCCACTTATGGTCTCTCGCCCGTGCGCGCGGCGAAGCCGACGCCCAGCAGGAGGAACGCGATGATCGCGGGCAGCGTCACGACAACTGCGAGGGCGAGGTAATGCCACGGCACGGATCCACTTCGGGCCAGCGCGTCCACGAGGTAGTAGTTGCCGATCATCGGCACGAGGAGCACGAGCACGACGCCGACCGCGGCAGCCGCGGCATTCGCCTTCAGTCGCGTTGCGAAAGCCGCCGCCGCCGCCAGAAGCACGGCCGTCGGCAGCGTGATGAGCAGCACCACCGGCACCAGACGCAGCACGAACGCGCCCGAGATAACGCCGCACACGATTCCGGCGGACGTCGCGAGCGCCAGCGCAATGAATACCGCCGACAGCACGAAACGACAGCGGGCGAAGCGGTTGAGAATCGCGCCCAGGACGAGCGGAACGACGATGACGGCGACCGCGACCGCCAGGCAGGGCCCGAAAATGCGCGCGATGTCGCCCGTGCGCTTCGCGATGACGCCTCCGATCGCGGCGCCCTCGAACATCACCATCGTGACGCCGAGAACGGTCGTGGCAAAGACGAGATAGGCGAGAAAGGCCCCTGCCGCCTTCGCGAGGAAAAACGAAGACCGGGAGACCGCGTGCGCAAGCGCCATGTCCATCGTTCCAGACTCGATCTCCCGGCGGAAGGCGCGTATCGTGCAGAAGACGGCGACTGCGCTCCCGCAGGTGAGCAGCGCCGAGAAGCCGGCGTCACGCGCCATGCGAGTCGGGTCGCCGAACTGGTGGTAGTGGAACGCCGGCGCCAGCACGGCAAGCGCAAGCGCCGCGAGCAACACGAGCAAGGTGAGCGGCTCGGAGAGGATCTCCAAGGCGGTCGCTTTGAGAATGGAAAGGAAAGGCCTCAACGCCTCAACCCCTCAACACCTCAACTCAGAAATACGCGGTCTGGGTGTTCTCGTAGAGGAACCACGCAAGTGCGCCCATGGCAACACATGCCGCGAGCTGGACGAGCGCGGAGAGAGTCCACAGCCAGGCCGGGCCATTGCTCGCCTCGGCGACAGGCGCCATAGGGGCCATCGGCAGATCCGGAATGTCCGGGATGTCGGCCACGGCACCGTCCGCCGGGGCGGGTGCGTCTTCCTTGCCGTCTGCCGCACTCGGCTTCTTCAGGGCGGTCGGGTCCTGACTCGGGCGCTTGATGCCAAACCTGCCCGAAGGGCGCACAGCACCGCCACCCGGGCGCGCGATCTTCAGGGTCTTGCGCTGGGTCACGGACGGTGCGGGCTCAGCAGCCGGTTCCTCCTCGGGCTTCTTCGCCTCGGCGCCCTCCACCGCAGACGGCGACGGGGGCTGGGGCTTGAGCGGCGAGGTGGCGCCGGGAATGCCGACGGGACGCTTGATGCGAATCGTCTTCATCGGCGCGTTCTCGTTCTTCACGGGAGCGACACCCATTGCGTCCGAGAGCGAGATGCGCGCGGTCTTGTGCTTCGCGGCCTCCTTCTGAGCATCGGTCATCGCGGCATCCGCGATGATGCCGGTCTTGCGCAAAATTGCCTGCTGGGGAATTTCCTGCGTAAGACCCTTGAGCTTCTGGGTGACCGAGCGCAGCGCCGCCATCGAACTCTTCGCGTCTTCGGCGGGAGGCGTTGGCTTTGTATCCGTGCGCGCGATAGCCTGCGCCTCGACTGTCGGCAACTTGCTTACGCCCTGGGCGTCAACCGAGACAGGCTTGGCCGCTGGCGCCGGTGCGGCAGGGGCAGCCGGAGTCGGTGCCGCGGCGGCGGGGGCCGACGCAGCGGCGGCGGGGGCCGGTGCGGCAGGAGTCGCGGCGGTCGGAACGACTGGCTTCGGCAACGGCGAGGCCGTCACAGTCGCGCCGGGCTTGCGGATGACAGGCTTGGCCGGCAGACGAACACCTGGTTTCAGAGCTGGCTGCGTCGGCAGTTTCAGACCGGGTTTCAGCGCACCGGCGCCTGCGGCCGGCTTCGGCGGCAGTTTCAGACCGGGTTTCAGCGCACCGGTGCCTGCGGCCGGCTTCGGCGGCAGCTTCAGCCCTGGCTTCAGCGCACCGGCGCCTGCGGTCGGCTTCGGCGGCAACTTCAGCCCCGGCTTCAACGCCGCGGTCGTCGTGCCACCGATCACGGGCTTGCGCACAGGCGGACGAAGCTCGACCGTCGGCGCCTTCGGCGCAGCGGGCTTCGCCAGCGGATCCGCCTTCGGCGGCTCGTCACCCGCGACCGGGATCATCTCGACTTCTTCTGCCATAGTTCCCTCCTCGCTCAGACCGCCATCACCTCGGCCTCCTTGGCCTTGAGCTCGGCGTCAATCCTGGCAATGCCCTCGTCCGTCGCCTTCTGGATGCGGTCGAGGCCCTGCTTCAGGTCGTCTTCGGAAATCTTCTTGTCCTTCTCCAGCTTCTTCACCGCATCATTGGCGTCGCGGCGGACGTTGCGCATCGCGACCTTCTGCGCCTCGGCCTGGGTCTTGGCGACCTTGACGATCTCCTTGCGGCGCTCCTCGGTGAGCTCCGGCACGGTGATGCGCAGCACCTTTCCGTCCGTCTGCGGCGTGACGCCGATATTCGCCGCGAGAATCGCCTTGTTCATGGCGTCCAGCACAGTCGGGTCGAACGGTGTGATCTTGATCTGACGCGGCTCGGGCGTCGAGATCGTGCCGAGGCTCTTGATCGGCGTCGGTGCGCCGTAATAGTCGACCTTGATCTGGTCGACCATCGCCGGAGACGCCTTGCCCGTGCGCAGACCGGCGAACTGGCCCTTGAGCGCGTCGAAGCTCTTCTGGATCTTCGCCGTCGTGTCACTGAGTACTTCTGCTACCGTTTCCATGTTCTCCTCTTTCCTTGGAATCCTTAGAATGCCGTCACGAGACGATCGTGCCCACGGTCTTGCCCTTCACGACGCCCACAAGGGCGTTCCTGTCGAAGAAATCGAAGACGACGATCGGAATGCCGTTGTCCATGCAAAGCGCGAACGCCGCGCTGTCCATCACCTTAAGCCGCTTCTCCAGCGCGGTCTCGTACTTGAGCGTCGCGTACTTGGTCGCCTTCGGGTCGGTCTTCGGGTCGGCGGTGTAGATGCCGTCGACCTTCGTCGCCTTCAGGAGCGCGTCCGCCCCGATTTCGCTCGCCTTGAGCGCCGCGGCGGAGTCGGTGGAGAAGTAGGGGTTGCCGGTGCCGCCGCCGAAGATGACGACGCGCCCCTTCTCGAGGTGGCGCAGCGCGCGGCGCTGGATGAAGGGCTCGGCGAGCTTCGGCATCTCGATCGCCGTCATCACCCGAGTCGGCACGCCGATCGACTCGAGCGCATTCATCATCGCCAGCGCGTTGATGATCGTCGCCAGCATGCCCATCGAGTCGCCCGTCACGCGATTGACGCCCTTGCCCGCGCCCGTCAGCCCGCGGAAGATGTTGCCGCCGCCGAGGACGATGCCGATCTCACACCCCAGATCATGGACGCGCTTCACCCGCGCCGCCATGAAAGCCAGACGCTCCGGGTCGATGCACTCGCCCGTTTCCCTGTTGCCCAGCACCTCCCCCGAAAGCTTCAGGAGTATGCGCCGATACTTCAACTTCGTGTGAGACGATTTCTTCACGATGGGAATTGTATCATTTTATGAGGGATTTGGCAATATCGAGGGGTGAATTAAAAATCCAGTCGGCCGCGGCGAGTTCGGCGGGCTTCCCGTAGCCGTAGGTGACGGCGACGGTTGTCATCCCGTTCGCCGCGCCCGCGTCGACATCGCCCTTCGTGTCGCCCACCATCGCCGCGTCCGCCGCGCCAACGCCGAGATCGCGGAGAAGCCGGGCGAGGAGTTCGGACTTGCTCGGCCTCTCGGGGAACGTGTCGAAGCTCCAAACGCCGTCGAACAGGCGATCCCAGCCGAACTTGCGCACGATCGCCTGCGTCGGCGCATGCCGCTTGTTGGTGACGATGTAGGCGTGCGTGCCCGCCGCGCGAAGCGCATCCAGAAGCTCAGGGATGCCGGGATAGGGGACGGTGTTCGGGAAGCCGCCCTCGTCATAGAGCGGGCGGAAACGCGCGGTGAGCTCGGCGACGAGCGCAGGGGTCGCGTCCGCGTAGAGCTCGTAGACTACCTTCTCGAGCGGCGGACCGATGGTGAAGACCTCGTCGAAGCGCGAGAGGTCGCGCCCCATCGCGCTCAGCGCGCCCTTCCAGGCGCGGATGATGTCCTCGCCCGTGCGCGCAAGCGTGCCGTCGAGGTCGAAGAACCAGTGGCGGATCATGTGCGGAACTCCCGTTCGCAGTCGCGGATCGCGGCGATGACGCCGTCGGCATCCTCCGCCGCATCAAGCCGGGCGATGAGATCGGTGCCGTGCGCCAGCACCGCGAGACGCGCAAGGATATGGAGGTGCAGCTCGCGATCGGTCGAGCAGATGAGGAAGAAGTGCCAGGTGCCTTCGCCATCCGACGCGCCGAAGAAGATCGGTCGCGCGCTGCGGCCGTAGGCGATGAAGCTCTCCTCGAACATGTAGGGATCGGGGAAGCGCGGGTGGAGGAGCGCGACGCCCTCGCCGATGGCGGTCGAGGCCGCCTCCTCGCGCGCGAGCAGTCCGCGGAAGAGCCCTTCGACGTCGTAGACCTTGCCGCCGCGGTCAGCGAGATCGGTCATGTCGCGCAGGATGCCGGCCTTGGCCTTCGCCTGCACGCCGAGGTCGATCGTCTCGGCGCTGAAGAGCTCGGTGACGCCCCAGCCCGCGCGGGACGCGCGGCGATGCTCGTCCATCATCGCCGCATGCCGTTCCCGCAGATCGCGCTCGCCCGCCGCGAGCAGCACGCGCTGAGCCCACTCGTCCAGCGACCCGCACTCGAAATGCCAGTCATCCCCGCGCAGGACGGCGGCGACCTCGCCGCGCTGGGCGCAATGCCGCAACTCGTTCGCGTCCAGATGGACACGCTCGGCCGCCTGCCGCAGGTTCAGCATCTCGTGAGACATGGCTATTCGAGCATGATCGCGCGGAACGCGGCGACCTCCTCGTTGGTGATGCCGCAGCCGCGCACGTACGACTCGACGCGCTCCTTCAGCGTCGCGCCGGGTAGCGTCTTCAGGTAGTCGAGCAGGCGCTGGATGCGCTCCGACGTGAAGTTGCCAGCCGTGCCCAAGCTGAAGACCGAGGCCTCCCAGTCCTTGCAGAGATCGTCCTCGCTCACCCCGAGCAGACCGTTCAGCATGAAGACCATCGTACCCGTGCGGTCACGTCCGCCGGAGCAGTGCATCAGCACGGGAAAGTTCTCCGCCTTCGTGAGATGGCGGAAGAGCTCGGCGAACGGCTCGCGTCCGCGCACAAGGTTGTCGATGAAATCGTAGGCGGCGAAGGGAACCGCCACCCACCGCACGTCATCGCCGAGCACCGAACTCACCATGCCGACCGTCTCGGCATGCGACCGGAGCTCCATGTCGGTGCGAATGTGGAAGTCCTCCCGCAGCGTGCGGATGCCGGCCGTGGTGATGCGCCGCGCACCGAGTTCGACGTGCCTGCGAATAAACCCGCCAGTCTCGTTCGAGCGATCCCGCAGACCTGCGGAGCGGAACAGCATGTTCTGCCGCACGCGCCGACCGTCGACCGTCTTCCAGCCGCCTGCATCACGGAAGTTCCCCACCCCGCCCGCGCGCAGGAAACGAGGCCCGTCGGGCTCGGTGACGAAGACCGCCGTGGCGAACTCGCCGGTCTCCTCGCAGCGCACCATCCAGCGGTACTTCCGCGCGAGCTCGAGGTTGGTCACCCAGATCTCGGTCCTGTTAGTGAGCGCAAAGGACTCCTCCTCGCCGCCCTCCGCGACGATCGTCAGCTCGTAGACGGCGTTGGTCGCGCCATTCCACGCCAGGCGGAGCGGCTTCTGCGTCGCCCCGGCGGCAATGAGCTTCAGGCGATCCGCCGCGTTGTCCATGCGCACGAAGCGCTCGGCGCGGGGCCCGGCGAAATACGCCTTCTGAGCGTCCCTCAGGGTCGGCATGGTCGCGCCGTCCTTCGGCGCGGCGATCGTCAGCGCGGCCAGGGCGATCGAGATGATCATTGCAATGCCTTCCTTCCCCTGGCGATCGTGACGACGATCAGCGCCGCCGCGAGCACCAGCAGGAAGCCCGAGGCGACCAGCCGGATGATCTCGCCACTGCGGATGGACGCGATGAGAATCGAGGTCAGCGCCCACGACGAGACGCCGAACATGAACACCATCGGAATCGCGGTGATCCAGCTCGGCTTGCGGTTGCGCAGGAGCCAAAGCGTCGCCGTCAGGAGCGTCAGCGACGCCAGCAGCTGGTTCGCGCTCGCGAAGAGCGTCCAGAGCTGCTTCGCCGCCTTCGGGTTCCCCAGCAGGAGCCCCGCCGCAATCGCGCAGACGATGAACGTGCCGACGTACATGTTCTCCGGAAGCTTCCGCAGGCCGGCCAGCGCCCCGACTCCTCGGCAGGCCGCCGTCCCCTGCGATCCCTCATTCCCCACCTTGGATTCCCCGTTCCTGAACAACTCCTGCCAGCTGAAGCGCGCCAGGCGCGTGCCCGCGTCGACGGACGTCATCAGGAACGCCGAGACCGAGAGCAGCATGAAGCTCTCGGCGACGCGCTGCGGGATGCCGATCTTGACGCAGAACCCGGCGATCGTGGAGGCGAACATCTGCACCGGCTCCATGCCCTGGATCGCCGAGACGTAGTCCTTCTGGCTCATGTAGGTGCCGGCGACGCCGATGAGGGCGATCATCGCCAGGACGCCCTCGAGCAGCATGCCACCGTAGGCGATCGGCCGGATCGAGCGCTCGTTCGAGAGCTGCTTCGAGGTCGTCCCCGAGGCGACGAGCGCATGGAAGCCCGAGCAGGCGCCGCAGGCGACCGTGACGAAGAGGAACGGGAACAGCAGATCCGTCGCGCCGCTGCGGCCGACCGCCGAGAAGCCCGCGAACGCGTCGATGTGCAACACGGGATGGGCGACGAACACGCCGAGGAACCCGAAGAGCATCATCGCGTAGAGGAGATAGGCGTTCAGGTAGTCCCGCGGCTGCAGCAGGTACTGCACCGGGCACGTCGAGGCGAAGAAGCAGTAGGCGATGAGGACGAGCGTCCAGATCATGCGAACCGTCTCTGGCTCCAGCCCGAATAGCTTCACGAGGTCGAGCGGGATGACGTTGCCGACCCAGACGAACGCGAACATGATGGGCACGAAGATGAGCGAGGCGACGAGCACTGACATCCTCCATCGGTAGACGCAGAGGCCGAAGAGGATGGCCTCGGCGATGAAGAGGAGCGACGCGGTCGCGATCGCCGGGTCGGCGACGAACGTGCCCGCGATCTGGCGATTGAACTCGGAGACGACCAGCACGAGCCCCGACCAGCCGAAGAGGAGGAACATGATCCTGCCGGGGCGGCCCAGAATGTCGCCGATCACCGAGCCGATCGAGTCGCCGCCATGGCGGACGGAGAGGAAGAGCGCGATCATGTCATGCGCCGCGCCGATGAAGATGCACCCAAGGACGATCCAGAGCGTCACCGACGCCCAGCCGAACTCGGCGGCAAGCACGGGGCCGACGATCGGGCCGGCGCCGGCGATCGCGGCGAAGTGATGGCCGAAGAGGACGGTCGGGTGCGCAGGCACGAAGTCGCAGCCGTCGTTCTTCACTTGAGCCGGCGTCGACTTCGACGGGTCGACGCCCAGACGCCCGGCGATCCACTTCGAGTAGACGAGGTAGCCGCAGAGAAAACAGGCGGAGGCGATGAGAAGCAGGACGGCGCCATTCATGGGCAACAACTCTCCTTTCGGGACACCTTTTGCGTTCTGAAGTCCGTGAGATGGCCGATGAGCGAGCGCACCCCGCGGTAGTAGAAGCCGAAGTCGAACATCGTGCGAGTCGAGGTGAGCCGGTGCCAGAGCGCACGCGGCTGGAGGAACCCGCGGTAGACCTGCTGGATGGCGCACTTGATCTCGTCCTCGCCCACGAGCGGCGTCTTGGTGATCGCCTGGCGCATGTCGTAGGCGTCCCAGTCCTTCGTGACGAGCCCGTTCGCGGCGTCCAGCTGCTTGAAGAGCGGGGTGCCCGGATAGGGGATCGTGAGCGTGCACTGCAGGGTCGACGCCCAGCCGTTCGCGAGCAGCCGGCGGGCGAGCGCGACCGTCTTGGCGATCTCCTCCGGCCCCTCCCAGGCGTGGCCGAACATGAAGGTGAGATGCACGTCAAGCCCGGCCTTGTGCGCCCATTCGCAGCCCTGCACGACGTCCTCGACCTTCAGCCTCTTGCAAAAGCGGTCGAGCGTCTCCTGATTGGCGCTCTCGACGCCGAAGAGGACGAACTGGAAGCCGGCCCTGCGCATCAGCCGGTAGTCCTCGAGGGTCAGCCGGCCGAAGCGCATGTTGCAGTCGATGCGCACCTTCTTCGGGAGCCCGCGGCGGATCATCTCGTTGCAGAAGGTCGTGAGCCACTCGCCGACGGGGAATGTGCCGGAATCGTCCATCACCTCCTTGACGCCGTACTTCCCGACCAGCATCTCGATCTCGTTGACGACGTCGATCGGATCGCGCGTGCGGTACTTCGGATAGAGCGTTGTCCAGCTGCAGAAGGTGCACTTGCCGTGCCAGCAGTCGCGGCCGGACATGACATAGGTGCCCGGCGTGCGACGGAAGTTCCCGTTCTTCTTCGCGTAGAGCTCCCAATGGACGAGCTCCCGGTCGATCCAGGGAAGTTCCCGAAGACTCTCGCGCAGGGCGAAGGGATAGATGCCGGCGTGGCGGTCGCCGTTCAGGAAGTCGAGGAGCCCGCAATCCCAGTCGCCGCCCGGGATGATCGCCCAGACGCCGGGCTTCGAGATCGACTCCTCGGGAAGCGCCGTCACATGGTCACCCACCATGATGACGCGGTAGCCGTGCGAATCGATCCACTGCCAATGGCGCTTGACGACCGGCGTCTTCGTCTCGATGACGACGAAGTCGGGCGCGAACTCGGCGAGCCGCCGGTCGAACTCCTCCGCCGTCAGTTCCGCTGCGATGCCATCGAGGAAGAGCACCTCATGGCCTGCCTGCTTCAGCAGCGTCGCGGCGGTCGCGGGAACGACGGGGAAGATGTAGGTTGGACGCGAGAACCACTGGAACTGCCGGTTCTGGGTGAGAAGGGCGACGCCCTTCTCACTCTTGAGCGGCGGATAGGCTATCGCAATCCTCATAGTGAAGTTAAGAATTGAGAGTTAAGAGTTAAGAACGAGAACTCGCGGCGAACAGTTCCAACTCTTAACTCACCACTCTTAACTCACCATTTGTAACCGAGGCCGACGATGTAGCGGAGGTCTTCCTTCTTGCGGTCGCCGGACGGCTTCGAATTGTATTCCCACTCGATCTTCGCGAGGAGGTCGAAATCGTAGATGAGCTTCGTCGTGAGGCCGACGTCGCCCTTGGCGAGGAACTTCTCCCATTCATCCACCTGGGGCAGGATCTCGAAGGTATGGAAGAGCTCGAGGTTCTCGGCCCATTTCGGGATGTAGCCGAAGTGGTGGCCGTAGCGCAGCGCGCAGAAGCCGTCCTTCTTCGCATCTTCGTTGTCCTCGAATTCCTCCTTGATCCAGTTGACGCCGAGCTCCTGGTTGAAGTTCCACTTGCCGGTCGACTCGAAGACCTCGTTCTCCAGCCACTGGTAGCCGCCGCCGAGGCCGACGCGGTAGCGCGCCCTCAGGTCCTGCATCATGTCGCGCTCCCACTTGAGGTTCTCGTAGCTGTAGACCTTGGTGAGCCAGAAGTGGTCGTGCTTGCCCTCGATGTCCCAGCGATCGGCCGTCTTCTGTGTCTCGTTGCCGACCTGTCCGTTCTCGGCGAAGTAGTAGGCGAAGTCGGCGTTGAGACGGTCCTTCTCCCACCGGCGGTTGACGTTCGCGAGCACGGCGGCGGAGGTCTCGTAGGCGTTCCCGCGGGCGGCGTTGAACGCGACGTTGACGTTGCCGTGCCAGGTCTCGGGCGCCGGGTCGGTCGCCTTGACGTTCGACATGTCCAGCGGGCCGTCACCGCTCCACAGCGCGCCGTCCTTCACGGTGAGGATCTTCTCCGCCTTGGAGTCGTCCTTGTAGAGCAGGACGTGGGACTTCGCCGCGTCGAGCGACTTGATGTTGGCGAGGTCGATCTTGATCTCGCCGAGGTCATCGGACTTGAAGAGGAGCTTGCCCTCCTGAACAAGCCCCGCCTCGCCCGTCAGGAACGAGCCAGACTTGAGCGTGACCTTGTCCGCGAACGCGGCGCCCGCGACGAGGGCCGCACCGATTAGCAGTGACGTTTTCATTTCTTGTACTCCGGATCTTTCTTGAACGGAAGATAGTCAGAGAAGCGGAACCCGGGCTCGCGCTGGGTGCGCAGGGGATCGCGGGCCTGTTCCTCGAGCAGGCGCAGGTCCAGGGAATCGAAGCCCTCCATGTTCTTCTCGGGCCGTTCGCCGGGCTCGAGCTTCTGTCCCTTCACGTACTGCCGCCCCAGGACGGCGTTCTTCGGCAGGCCCGCGTCAGGCGCCATCTCGCGCGGATTGACGAGGCCGACGGTGACGAAGACGATGATCTCCTTCTGCTC
>CACYCW010000059.1 GCA_902773015.1 uncultured bacterium | reverse complement strand
GAGCATCTTGTTGTAGCTCATCGTCTCGCGCGTGCCGACTATGTACTCGAGCGTGCCGATGGAAGAGAGCGGCACCGCGCCGCCGTTCGGGGTCGGTATGCGTATCGCCAGCACGTCGGATATCCCGCAGCGGTAGTCGGGGTCGTTCTGCAGCTTCACCTGGTAGACGCCGCCCTTCAGGTTGAAGTCGTTCACGTAGTACGAGGCGAGCTTGTTCTGCAGCGTCGAGAAGATCATCTTCGGCGTCAGGCCCAGCATCTCGGCCTTGGGGCGGTCGAGCTTCAGCTCGAGCTGCGGCGTCGAGCAGGTGAAGCCGTGCACGGCGGACTTCACAAGCGGGCTCGCGCGGATGCGCTCGAGGAAGTCGTCGCACGCGACGAGCAGCTCCTCCGGCGTACAGCCGGTGATCGAGCAGAAGTTGAACCCGACGCCGGCCGAGCCGGAAAGGCCCTTAATCGCCGCCGGCTGGGTGAAGAAGAACTCCGCCGCCGGCAGCGTCTTGGCCGCCTCGCGCAGACGGTCCATGATGCGGTCGATCTGGAGCTCCGGCGACTTGCGCTTGTCCCAGTGGTCGAGGCGCACCATCCCGCCCGCCAGATGCTCGCCGCTACCCCACATCTGGTTCGACCCACAGCGCGACGTCATCGATTCGACGCCGGGGATCGCCGCGACGAGATCGTGGAAGCGGTCGACGATGTCGATCGTCCGCTCGAGCGTCTGGCCCTCGGAGAGCCGTGCGAACCAACGGATGTAACCGCGGTCTTCCTTGGGCAGGAAGGTGGTCGGCACCTTGCCCGAGACGCGCCACAGGACGAAGGCGACCGCCGCGAACACGAGAAGCGTGAGCAACCCGTGGCGGACGAAGAAGCGCACGAAGAGGAGGTAGGTGCCGCGCGAGCGGGCCAGCGTCCAGTTGAACGGCGCGAAGAGGGAATGCGGCCGCGGGCGCGGCGGCTTGAGGAAGTAGGCGCAGAGGACGGGCGAGAGAACGAGGGCCACGACGGTCGAGAGGATGAGCGCAAGGCACATCGTCACCGCGAACTGCGTGTACATCATGCCCGTCATGCCCGAGTAGAACGCAAGCGGCAGGTAGCAGGCCAGCGTCACGAGCGTCGTCGCGATGATCGCGCCAGTGATCTGGCACATCGACTTCGACGCGGCCTCCTTCGCCGGCAGTCCCTCGCGGAGCATCAGCGACTGGCAGTTCTCGACGACCACGATCGCGTCGTCGACGAGCGAGCCGATGACGAGGATGAGCCCGAACATCGTCAGCACGTTCAGCGTGAAGCCCATCGGATAGAGGAAGGCGAACGTCCCGAGGAGCGCGATCGGTATCGCGATCGCCGGCACGAACGTCGCGCGCCAGTCCTGCAGGAAGAGGTAGGTGATGGCGATCACGAGGACGAGCGCGATGAGTAGCGTCTTGAACGTCTCCTTGAGGAAGACCTTGGTGAACGCCGTCGTGTCGTCCGCCAGGATGCCCTGGACGCCATCGGGCATGCGCTTGATCCACTGCTCGACGCGCTCCTTCACGCGCGCGGCGGTCGCGACCGAGTTCGCGTCCGGCGACTTGTAGATCTCGAGGTAGACGACGGGATGCTCGTTGAAGCGCGTGCGGACGGTGTAGCCCTTGCAGCCGAGCTCGACGCGCGCGACATCCTTCACGAGCACCTGGGCGCCCGTCTCGGGGTCGGTGCGAACGACGATGTTCTCGAACTCCTCCTTCGTGGTGAGACGGCCCTTGACGTTGAGCTTGAAGTTGAGGTAGCGGTTCGCGTACTCGCCGCCGACCGTGCCGGCGGCCGCCTGGATGTTCTGCGACTCGATGGCGCTCTTCAACTCGGAGATCTGGATGTTGAGCCCGGCGAGCTTCACGGGGTCGAGCCACAGGCGCATCGCATAGGAGCGACCGGAGGTCTCCACTTGACCGACGCCCTCTACGCGCGAGATCGCGTCCGCCACCTGCTTCTCGACGAAGTTGGACAGCTCCATGATGTCCATCTTGCGCCCGTCGGTGATGAAGCCGTACATGACCAGACGGTCCTCGGGGCGCTTCTTCACGATGATGCCGGACTGGGTGACCTCGGTCGGCAGCTTGGGCTCGGCGCGCTTGACGGCGTTCTGCACGTTCATGAGCGCGACGTTCGACGGGGTGCCGGGGCGGAAGGTGCAATAGCAGGTGTAGAGCCCCTTCATCGAACAGCTGGACTTGTAGTACCAGATGTCCTCGACGCCGTTGATCTCGTCCTCGAGAATCGTCGCGACCGAGTCGGAGAGGTCCTGGGTGCCGGCGCCGGTGTAGGTGCAGGAGACGGTGATCGTCACGGGCGTGACGTGGGGGTACTCGGCGATCGCCATGCGCGACAGGCAGATGCCGCCGATGAGCGCGATGAGAATCGACACCACCCACGCCATGCGGGGATGGTCGATGAAGACCTGGGAGATGGATTTCATCGATCCTCCGCGGACGGACGCACCGTCATCCCCTTGCGCACACGGTGGGCGCCGTCGGCGACGATGCGTTCGCCGACGGTGAGCCCCTTCTCGACGAAAAGCCAGTCACCGACGAGATCGCCGCGCGCGATCGTGCGGCGCTGGGCGACGCCCTTCGCATCCAGCGCCCAGACGTACGGGCCCTGCGTGTCCTGAAGCACCGCCGTGGGGGGCACCGCGACGCGGAGAACGCCCTTCTTCGTCGCAACCGTGACGCGCACCGTGCCGCCGACCTTGAGGAGCTTGTCGGGGTTGGGGAAGCGCACGTAAATGTAGACCGTGTCCGTCCTCTCGTCGGCGGCATTGTCCATGTACTCCGGCACCCCGCCGGAAATGCGCGTCTGACCGTCAGCCAACGTGAGATCGATCTCAGCGGCCCCGCGGCTCTCCGCCCAGGGTCCGCGGAAGAACTCAAGGATCTCCCGGTTCGAGACCGAGAACCGAACCCGGATCGGGTCCTGCTGGACGAGCGTGACGAGCGTTTCCGAGCCCTTGTTGACGTAATTGCCGCGCGTCTTGAGGGTCGTGCCGATCTTGCCCGCGATCGGCGCGACGATCGTGCAGTGCGCGAGGTCGTCTCGCGCCGCGACAAGCTCGGCCTGGGCCGCGGCGTACGCCGCGCGAGAGCTGTCCCGCTGCGAGAGCGCGTTGTCCACCGCGTCGAGGGAGACGGCACGCGTCTCCATCAGGTTCTTGTGCCGCTCGTAGGAGAGCTCGGCGTACTTGACGTTCGCCCTCATCTCGGTGAGCTTAGACTCGGCGTTTCGAACGGCGGCCTCGTACTTCACCGGATCGATGCGGTAGAGGACGTCGCCCTCCTTCACGTCCGCGCCGTCCTTGAAGCAGACGTCCTTGATCTCGCCGGAGACCTGCGGCACAACGTCTACTTTCTGGATGGCGACGACGCGGCCGGGGAACGTCCGCACACGATGGTCGGCGACCGTCCGCACCTCGGCGACGGGCAGGACGATCTCGGCCGCAAGGACTAGGGTTAATGAAAGACTCATGACTGTTTGCCTCTTGTAGATTGATTATCGTGAATCACGTGGAGATTCGCCGAAGCGCACCGTGCCAAGACGACCGGGCGGGTGTTCCACTGCCCGATTCGCCACCTAACAGAATGCAGTTCTTCCATATCGTCAATTATAGCAAAAACGGATCGCCGTGACTAGCCCTCCGGGCCCTCGCGTCGGCTTCTGCAATCCCCAGGGAGGGGACGTGCGTTTACTTTCAGACAGGCGACAGTTTCGTTATTCTATCCCGAACCGTAGCCATCCAGGAGGCGCGTGCCTCCGATGGCGACGCAAGCACACAACGGGAAGTGACAATGAAACACCAGAAAAAGTTGCAAAAGTCACCTCCGACACTGTCTAAAAAGTTGCAAAAGTTGTCATCGCCATAGCTTAAAAAGTTGCAGATTGACAATATCATGTGAAATATGATATAATTCATATACTTTATTTCACTACCATTAGGAATTTTTATGTCGGAATTAAGAAGGAAATTCTACAACAGCTTGATGCGCTGGAAAAGCGCAAAACATCAAGAATGCCTTCTCGTCAAAGGTGCCAGACAGATTGGGAAAACCTTCATTGTCGAGAAGTTCGGACGAGAGCAGTATGAGAGTTTCATAGAAATAAACTTCATCCTGGATCCAGACGCTTGCTCGATATTCGACGGGAGCCTAAAGGCGGAAGACCTCTATCGGAAGATTTCAGCGTTTGATGCTACGAAACGCCTGACTCCGGGAAAGACTCTTATTTTTCTCGACGAAATCCAGGAGTGCGCGAATGCGCGAACAGCCTTGAAGTCGTTCGCGCTGGACGGACGATTCGATGTCATCGCTTCCGGCTCTCTGCTAGGAATCAAATACAAAAACAAGAAGTCGCAAGAACGTCACATGCCAAAGTCCATTCCCGTCGGCTACGAGCGACAGGTTGTGATGCAT
>CACYCW010000058.1 GCA_902773015.1 uncultured bacterium | reverse complement strand
TCCGCATCGATGAACGCCGCGACGCCGCCCGCCTTCTGGGCGTTCGCGACGACGTGAAGCGCCAGTGTGGTCTTGCCCGAGGATTCCTGCCCGTAGCATTCGACGATGCGCCCGCGCGGGAGCCCCCCGACGCCAAGCGCCATGTCAAGCGACACCGCGCCCGTGGAGATGACGGGGATGTCCGCGGTCTCCTGGTCGCCGAGACGCATGATCGACATCTCGCCGAACTCCTTGCGGATCTGGCTCATCACCGCGTCCAGCGCGGTGTTGCCCGTCTTCTTCGCCTCGCCCTTCTTCTCCTTCTCCGCCATGGTCAGATTACTCCTTCTTCTCGCCTTCCTTGGCCTCGGCCTTCCAGAAGATCGCCGGGCCTTCCGCGTCAATGTTGACATTGGTCACCCAGGCACCGTCAACCGTGGCCTGCTCCCACGCACCGGTCGCCGTGAAACCGCTCGCAAGATCAGCAGTCCAGAGCAGACGGTAGTTGCACCACGCCTTGCGATTGGTGACGACAATCTCCCACTCTGTCACCGAGAGCTGGGTTATCGACTGGAACGCGATCGGATCGGGCTGGACGACCTCCGGATCCGGGCCGGGGCCAGGATCTGGATTCACCGCCTCGTCCCCGATCGTCAAGGTGGCGGACATGTCTTCGATTGGCTCGTAATTGTCCTCATCAGGGGGCGAGAAGCGCGCGATGACCGTGTAGACGCCCCTGTCTGTCCGGTCATTGCCGTAATAGGCAACCGTCACGCCTTCCGGAAGCGTACCGACGATCTCCAGGCTATGGCTCGCCCCATCGTACTTCTTCACGGCGTCCGGGAACGTGATGCCGCTCATGTCACAGGTGGCCTTGGCGATGGTCCACGCGATCTCCTTCGGCGAGTCCGTCCCGTCCTCCCAGATGAAGCCGTCGCGAAGCGAGGCCGTCGCCACGTAGTCGCCGGCGTTGGTGGCGCTGTTGCCCTCAAGCGCGTAGCCGACGCCTTCCAGGACGCCGATTCGCGCGACATCGCTCTCGTACACGAGCCCGACCACAGCCTCGGGAATCGCGATTCTGATCGGCGTGCCCGCATCGATGAAGTCGTAGACTTTGCCCTCGGGGTCGACGTACTGCCCGTTCTCGATCGCATCGCTCCAGACCAGCAGCCTCGCGCTGCCGCGGGCGACCGCCTGGCCGCAGTCCCCCGTGACGTCATGGCGGAAGCGCCTCGCGCTGTCGGCCAGCGCCGCATCATCGCCGGAGAACGTCGCGTCCACGACGCCGAACACGTTCGGGTCGGACTGCGCGTTGATCGCACCCTCCGTGTAGCCGATGGCGCCGGTGAGGACGTCGGCGAGGTGGAGCTCCGAGAGGTCGGCGACGCGGACGTCGTCCGGCCAGCCGTAGAGATTCCAGTTGTTGGTGATCGTGACATCGCCCGAGAGCAGCACCTTCGACCCGTTGCCGAAGAAAGCGCCGCCCGCCGTGCCGGCCCAGCAGTCGGAGATCGTGCCGCCTGCGAGCGTGGCGGTCGAGGCGTCGAGCAGCAGCCCGCCGCAGTAGCCGCCCTGCGTGCCGCCATTCCAGAACAGGTTGGTGCAACTGCGGATCTCCGCGCCGCTCTCCATCCGGAACACGCCCCCGTCCCATACCGAGACGGCGCCCGAGGCGCGATCGGCCAGCCCGAGCACCCGCTCGATTATCGTGCCCGACTGGAGCGTCAGGGAGCCGCCCTCGACGCGGATGAGACCCGCCTGCCCCGTACCGCCGTTGAGGACGACGTTGGTGAGCGTCAGCGACCCGGTGACATGGATGCGCGCGGCGTCGCTCGCATTGGTGAGCGAGCATGCCGTCTCGCCAGCCGACAGGAGCGTCACCGTGCCGGGGACCTCGATCTCGTTGGCGAAGTCGGCGTTCTTCAGCAGAGTGACAGTCGCCGCGGACGTGGCGTTCGTGAGCGCATCGAAGGCGCGCTTGACGCTCCTGTACCAGCCATCGATCTCGCTCCCCGCGCCCGCGACATCGACGACCGCCAGGGACTCGTCATCCGTGCGGTAGTCCTGCGGCAGGCGGGTCCAGGCGAACGTCGTGGCTCCGTTCGTCGCGGTCAGCTCCGAGTCCGCGTCGCAGTAGAAGGCCTCCAGGGAGTCGAGCAGGGCGCTTTCCGGCTGCTCGTCGAAGTATTCCTGGTCGACGGTGACGAACGGTTCGCCCTCGGCGTTCCCGACGATCCCGCTGCCGCCCGAGTAGCGCACGCCGACGCTCGCGATGCCGCCCTTGAGCCAGCCGGCGAGCGTGAGCGTCGCCTTGTTGTTGTAGAGGTAGATGTCGCTGTCCGTCACGGGCGAGGGCGAGGTGCCGGCCGTGTTGCCGCGCACGACCAGGTCGCCGCCGATGAAGACCTTCGCCTTGCTGTAGGCGTAGATGCCGCCGCCGTTGCTGCGCGCCGAGCAGTCGGTGATGCGCCCGCCGTTCAGCACCAGCTCGGCGCCGTTGCCCACGTAGATTGCACCGCCATTGGAGTTCCGCGCCGTCGTCCCGCTCTCGCCCGAGGCGCGACAGCCCGAGAAGACCGCCCCGTTGACCGTCACGCGGCCATTGTGCACCGCAACCGCACCGGAGTGGTAGTTCGTGCCGATGACATCGACGAAGGCCACGCCCGAACCGAGCGTCAGCTCGCCGGAGGCGCCATCGAAGGCGCCGACCTCAAAGAGCGCATTGCCACGGTAGCCGTCAAAGGTGATGCCGTCCACCGTCAGGGACGCGCCCAGCACCGCGAACCCGGCCGTGCCGGCGATGTTGGTGATCGCCACCGCCCCCTCGCCGCGGATGGCGAGATCGCTCGTGACCGTCAGCGGACGCGACAGCGTGAGATCGGCCACATCACGGATGACGATCTCGTCCACGTCGCCGCCGGAGGCGACGACCTCCTCGTACCGTTTCAGGAGAGCGTCCAGCCGCGCCAGGGCGTTCGTCTCGCCGTCGACGACAAAATACCCGACGGCATCCTCCACCGGCACCGGCACGTCCGCCCACTCCAGCGCCAACGCCCCGTCCGTCCCGACGACCGCTCCGCGAATCGTGCCGTCCGAGACGTTGGCGTTCGCGATCCGCACCGCGCTCGCGGCGGCGGTACCGGCGTCACAGACGGCCGTGCCAAAGCGCCCTGAAAGCGGCGAACGCGTGCAGTCAAGGGCGAAGCCGTGCGTCAGCGCGCCGGCGACCAGCACGGCGTTCGTGTCCTGCGTGCGGACGGCGGTCTGGGTGGGCGGGACGCCGAAGTCGACGCCGGATGAAAGGGACAGGACGCCGTTCGTCTGGACCGAGACGACCAGGTCCGACGCGGCGGCGAACGCAAGGTTGGACAGCGCCAGCGTAGCGCCGGGCGCCACCTCGAGACGCGCCCCGGCCGCGCGGACGATCGCCGACGCCGCCGGGTTCTCGTTCGTCGCGACGATCAGGCAGTCAACCCCCAGCTCGACCGTCGACTCCAGCGTCGTCGGGCGCAGCACCTCCACCACCGCCGGGCTCGGCAGCATGCGCATGACATGATCAAGGGCATCGTCCAGCGTGCTGAAGATGCGCTCGCCGACGCGTACCGACGGGTTAGCGATCGTCAGGTCGACACCCCAGAGATTGCCGATGCCCGACTCGACCACGACGAGATTGTTCGAGTCGCCAACCGTCTTCGGCAACCAGACCGCTTTCGGCGAGGCGACCAGGAGCCCGTCCGCGCTCGACGCGCGCACGGTGTAGTTCGAGCCGCCAGGCAGGGCGAAGGTGTAGATGCCGTGCGCCCCGCTGTTCACGCTCGCGACCTCGACGGCGTCGGCGTCCAGGACCGTCACCTTCGCGCCCTCGACCGGTGTGCCGGAGTAGTCGGTGATGCGCCCCGCGATGATGTCCAGACCGGCCTCGTCGGTGAAGATGTTGAACATCGCCCCGCCCATGTAGAGGAAGTCGAAGCCGCTCTCGCCCACGTGCGCGCCGGTCTCGGACGTGTTGATCTCGGGGATGTTGTACCACATGTCATCCTTGCCGCCCCACCCGAGGTTGATGTGCACGAACGCCGTCGGGACGCCGTCGATCTGCCGATAACCGTAGCCGTCGCCCACGACGGAATGCCCGGCCCAGTAGCTGTCTTCGCCGATGTGGCCCTTCGGATACCCGTATATTCCCAGCTGCACCGGGCGCCCCGCGTC
>CACYCW010000057.1 GCA_902773015.1 uncultured bacterium | reverse complement strand
TCGCGCTCGACGCACCCTTGCTCGCTTCGCGACTCGCGCGTTCGCGGGGGATATTTGGTATAATAGACGCATGATGGACATTCGTGGGGACTCTTTTGCGTGAAGATTCGAGGCTGGGAGGGATTTGATGAAGCGTTTCGTATTTAACGGCTGGGCGGCAGGGCCCGAGACCTGGGCGCGCTGCACCTTTCCCCGTAGCCGCGTGTTCAGCTACATCGACGCGCTCGACGGAATCGCCGAGCGTGAGCTGGCCGAGGAGGACGAGTTCGTGCTCGTCGGCTTCTCGATGGGCGGGACACTGGCGCTGCAGACGTTGCTGCGTCACCCGGAGAAGGTGCGGGGACTGGTGCTCGTTTCGGCTACGCCGTGCATGGCGGAGAAGGCGACGGAAGGCTGGCGTGGGATGAACGACCGGCGAATCGCCGCGTTCCGCAAGGGTGTGCAGCTGATGCATCCGGACGACGGCTCGCCGTGGCTCAACGAGGCGAACCTCGACCGCGGTCTCGCCTATCTGCGGACAACCGACATCCGGCGTCAGCTCGTCGACTTCGCCACGACGCGACGGCCCGATTTCCCCGTCAGCATCCTCCAGTCCGAGCGTGACGGCATTGTGCGACCTCAGAACGCTGAGTTCTTGAAGGACGTGTTTCCGCAGGCCGAGGTGACGATCGTGCCTGGCAACGCACACGACCTGCCGCTGACCGTGCCCGATCTCATTGACGCGGCGGTCAGTGCCGTCGGCGAATTGGCAAGAAAAGCCGGCGAATCGATCAGATGAAAGGCCAGCGGTTGCGTGGAGAGATCCATTTCTGATATAATACCCACAATCAAGATTTTATAAGAAACCAAGGAGAAGGGAACGAAGAGATGGACACGACACGCAGGGGCTTCATGGGATCGGCCGCGGCATTCGCCGCCGTCGGGGCGACGGCCGGAGACGCGGGGGCGAAGGGCAAGCACGTGCTCGTCTCCTACACCTGGTCGATCGACAACATCGGCGACATGGGCATCCACACGGGGCTCCTGACGCTCTTCCGGGAGAAGATGCCGGAGGTTCCGGTGACAATGCTCAATATCTTCAAGGAGGACACCCGTAACTTCCGCTACTACCGCGAGAACCTTCCCTCCTATCATCCCCGCTTCGATCTCGTCGCCTGCCCGTTCAAGTTCATCATCGGCGGGGACCCGTACACGCCGCGTGACGAGCGGCCCAACGAGGGGACGGCGCGCGCGAAGCTCGAGGCGCGCTGGGGCAAGTTCCGCCTCGAGCAGTTCCGGCAGGGCTGCCTGCCGAGCGCCGAGGCCGCGAAGATCGCGGACGACCTGCTGAACCGCTTCCCGCTGGAGGTCTACGCCGACCTGCAGGCCCTCTACCCGAAGGCGGCCAAGGCGTTCGACGCCGCCGCGTTCGTCTACTACAACTCCGGCACGACGCTCAACTTCGGCCGGCTCGGCGTGAAGAACCTCTACACGTTCGCGCTGCCCTACTCGATGTCGCTCCTCATCGCCCGCGCCAAGGGAATCCCCTACGGCATCGGGTCGCAGTCCATCGACTACGTCGCGTGGCCGCTCGATCTCGTCTACCGCACGCTCTTCGCGGAGGCGGAGTTCGTCTACAACCGCGACACCGACTCGATCAACTACCTGCGGCAGTGCGGCTACAAGTTCAAGGACAACTCGTATCGTCCCGACACGACCGTCTTCTTCCACCGCAGCGACGAGGCGTACGCGGACGCCTTCCTGGCGAAGCACGGCCTTGAGCGCGATCGCTTCGCGATATTCGTGCCGCGCCTGCCCGCGTACCTCGACGGCAAGCCGTCGGACATGATCTCTCACGCCGTCTCGCCAGTGCGCTTCGAGCACCAGCTCGCGCAGATGAAGGAGTTCATCGAAAAGGTGACGGCGACGGGCATGAAGGTGGTGATCGCCCACGAGACGCGGGACACGGTGAAGGGCGGGCTCGGCAAGAAGTACATCTGGGACCGCCTCGTCCCGGCGGCGCAGGCGCTCACTGTCTACCTCGACCACTTCTGGACGCCAGAGGAGGCGCTCGGCGTCTACAAGCGCACGGCGCTGCTCGCCTCGGAGGAGATGCACTCGATGATCATGGCGATCGGCAACGAGGTGCCCATCTTGCACTGCCCATTCGCCGAGTGCGGCCGGAAACGCCAGATGATCCGCGACATGGGGCTCGGGGACCGTCTGGTGGACATCGACGAGCCCGACGCCGGCGAGCGGATGTTCCGCGTGTTCAAGGAGGTCACGGCCGATCTCCCTGGTGAGCGCGAGCGGCTTAGGAAGACGGCGGAGTGGCTGGAGGGTCTCGCGACGAAGACGGTCGAGAAGGTCCGCGCTGTGGTCAAGCGCAGAGGCGAGTCGGCTTCGTGCGGTTCACTCGGCTCGACACGGGCTGTCTTCGCGAAAGACGCCGCAAGCTGACAAGGCACTCAAACGTGCGGCGTACGCCAACGTGCCATTCCAGACTCTACCACATTATCAAGATTCTCGACCAATGAAAACGCGCCTTCTGATCCTGACCTTGCTGGTGCTGGTGGTGCTGGCGATTGTGTTCGCCCGATACGTGGGCGTCACCCACGAACGCATCTACGACACCGTCGTCGACCGTTCCGACGAGATCCTCGAGCGGATCGATCGGCGCTCATCGGAACTCGATGGCAAGCTCAACCGAATCGAAGGCAAGCTCGATCGGCTGCTGGAAATCGCTGAACGCCCCCTGCCCGACGGCATGCGCAAGGAGTGAAGCGGACGGAGGACGCCGCCGGCCGCCTGTGACAAGACGGGAGAAATGTGATAGAATATGGGCATGAGCAAAGCAGATTTCATCGGCATCGGGTTCGTCTCGAACGACCATCTCGCAATCCTGCCGTTCATACCGATGGACACGAAGGTGCGCATCAAGGAGCATCGCATCCTCGGCGGCGGGCCGGCGGGCAACTCGACAGCCGGCGCGGCGACGCTCGGGATGTCCGCCGCGTTCGTCGGCACCGTCGGGGATGACGCGGACGGGCGGATGATTCTCGACGACTTCGTGCGGCAGGGAGTGGACACCTCGATGGTGAAGGTGCGTCCTGGCGCGACCAGCGCGATCGCCTACCTATGGATAGAGGAGAAGACCGGCAACCGCTCTTGCGCGTGGACGCGCGAGGGGCTCACCGAGCTCGCGGCGGGCGAGATCGACGCGGACCGCATCCGCGCGGCGCGCATCGTGCACGTCGACGGGCACAATCCGCAGGCGGCGATCGCCGCGGCGCGGATTGCGCGCGAGGCGGGCGTTCTCGTGAGCTATGACGCCGGCACGCATCGCGACGGCATGGAGGAGCTGCTGCCGCTTGCCGACTTGCTCATCTGTTCGGAGGAGTTCATCCTGAAGCTCACGGGGCTCTCCGACGCCGAGGCCGCCGTGCGCGCGACATACGAGAAGTACCGGCCGAAGGTTTGCGGTGCGACGATGGGCGTGAGGGGGTCGATGTGCTTCGATGGGAACGAGCTCGTGAGGTGTCCGGCGTTCAAAGTTGAGAAGGTGGTGGACACGACGGGCTGTGGCGATCTCTTCCACACGGGCTTTGCGGTGCGCTACCTCGAGACGACCGATCTGCTGGAATGCCAGCGCTTTGGCGCGGCGGTGTCGGCGATCAAGTGCCGCGGGCTCTCCGGCCGTCCGCCGAGCGCTCCCACCCGCGCCGAGGTCGAGGAGTTCCTTCGACGGAACCCGGTCGCCTCCTGATGCAAGGAGCTTCAAAAGTCAGACCTGAACAAGGCAATCGAACTGAAACGACAAGGAGAGAAAGAATGAACCTGAGGATTCCGCTCAAGCCCGTGCAGGGCTATAACAAGGTGTTCGACGTCGGCGAGTACGCGATGCGGCTGACGAAGTTCGGACTCATCAAGCTCGCGAAGGGCACGCGCTACGACGGCGACACGGGCGAGACCGAGGTAGCGCTCGTGCTGATCGGCGGCAATTTCTCGGCCGCAGGCGACGGGTGGTCGTTCACGGTCGCCGACGGGCGCACCTCGCCGTTCACCGGCAAGCCCCACTGCCTCTACCTGCCGCGTCACACGAAGTACGCAATCGAGGCGATCTCCGACGTCGAGCTCGCCTACAACGGCTCGCCCGTCACCCGCGACACCGCCCGGCCCGCGCTCATCCAGCCCGCCGACACGCGGCACATCGAGCTCGGGAAGGACAACTGGACGCGCACGAGCGAGATAATCCTCGACGAGAAGTTCGACTCGGAGCACTTCTACATCGGCGAGGGCATGATCCCTTCCGGCAACTGGTCGGGCTATCCGAGCCACCGCCATGACGTCAACAATCCTCCCACGGAGCTGGACATGGAGGAGACCTACTTCTACCTCTTCG
This sequence comes from uncultured bacterium, assembly GCA_902773015.1. Lineage (GTDB taxonomy): Bacteria > Verrucomicrobiota > Kiritimatiellia > RFP12 > UBA1067 > UBA1067. The sequence goes on along the minus strand of CACYCW010000057.1, from coordinate 4,740 downwards.
ATCCGCCGACCGGCTTCGGCTTCCAGTCGGTCTACGAGCCCGACGGCGTGAAGGCCGAGAAGTTCGAAGGACAGCTCAACGAGGCGTACCGTGTGCAGAGCTACGACACCGTCGCGATCGCCGAGGGGTATCATCCGCTCGTCGGTGCGCCGGGCTACTCGATGTACTACCTCTGGACGATGGCCGGCGACAAGGGCCGCGGGCTCATCTCTTCGATGGATCCCCAGCACGCCTGGGTGAAGAACGGCTGAGCGCCGAGAGTCGAGGACCGAGCGTGAAGCTTCTTCTCGGGATTGACTACGGCACGGGCGGGTGCAAGGTCACGACGATTGACTCGGAAGGGCGGTTCGTCGGCGAGGCCTCCACCGAGTACGTCACCTATCACGATCATCCGCTCTGGAGCGAGCAGGAGCCGTCCGACTGGTGGGTGGCGCTGCGCACTTCACTCGCGAAGCTCGCCTCCCGCGGCGTCGATTTCGGCGACGTGGCGGCGCTCGCGCTCGACGGCTCGACGCACAACGCCGTGCTGCTGGACGCGGACTACAGGCCGGTTCGCCGCACGATCATGTGGACGGACCAGCGCGCCACCGCCGAATGCGCCGCGCTGAAGGCCGGCTGGAGCGAGAAGATCTTCTCCACCTGCTATCAGATGCCGGCCCCGACCTGGACGCTACCGCAGATGATGTGGCTCAAGGGCAACGAGCCGGAAGTCCTTCGGAAGACCGAACATGTCCTTTTCGTGAAGGACTATGTGCGCTACCTGCTCACCGGCCATGCCGCAACGGACTACATCGAGGCGCAGGGCACGCTCTTCTTCGACATGAAGTCGAACGCCTGGAGTGAGGAGCTGGTCAATCTTGCCGGGCTCAAGATGGGGGCGATGCCAGCCATCATCCGGCCGACCGACGTCGTGGGCGCCGTGACGGCGAAGGCCGCGGCGACGACCGGGCTCCCCGAGGGGATCCCGGTCGTCTGCGGATCGAGCGACAGCGCGGTCGAAGACTACGGCGCCGGCGCCGTCGAGCCGGGTGACCTCATCCTCAAGCTCGCGACGGCCGGCAACGTCAACTCGATGACCGCCGAGGCGCATCCACACCCGAAGACGCTCACCTACTCGCACATCGTGCCCGGCATGTGGTACTCGGTATCGGCGACGAACGCTGCGGCGCTCTGCATGCGCTGGCTCAGGGACACGTTTTACGCGAATGCCGACGGCGGCGGCCAGGGACCGTCGGCCTACGAGCGCATCGACGCTGAGGCGGAGATGAGCCCGATTGGCGCGAACGGGGTGTTCTTCCATCCCTATCTCCAGGGCGAGCGCTGCCCGTACTGGGATCCCAATCTGCGCGCGAGCTTCTCGGGGCTCTCGATCTCGTCCACGCGCGGCGACTTCTGCCGTGCGCTGATGGAGGGCGTGGCGTTCTCGCTGCGCGACTGCTACGGCACGCTCGAGGAGATGCGCCTTCCCGTGAAGCGCATCTTCCTTATCGGCGGTGGGGCGCGCTCCAGGCTCTGGAGCGAGATTGTCGCGAACGCGTTCAACCGCCCCGTCGCGGTGCCGGTGCCGGGGGACGCGAGCTTCGGCGCCTGCCTCCTCGCCGGAACGGGCGTCGGGATCTTCTCGGACGTGAAGGACGCCGTCGCCCGCTGCCTGCACATCGACCGCACGATCACGCCTGATGCGGACGCGGCGCGCCAGTACGACCGTCTCTTCCACTGCTATCGCAAGATCCACGATGCACTCGCACCGGTCTACCGTATGCGGGTTGCGCCCTGAATGAAAATGAAGATGCTCTCAGCCCTGCTCGTGCTCGCTCCCGCAGTGTCGGCGTTTGCCCTCACCGCAGACTTCACGACCGTCACCGGAAAGGTGCGTCCCGAGTTGCACTCGTCCGGTTTCGGCCCCACGATCTGCTCGCTCACCGAGCAGGCGCTCAACGACGTCAAGTCGATGGGGTTCGCTGCCGCGCGCACCCATGACTGGGCGCTCGTCAACGCCAACGAGCGCGTCTGCGACTACTTCCACATCTTCCCGTTGATGCACCTGGACGCGACGAAGCCCGAGAACTACGTCTTCGGGCCGACGGACTACCTGTTGAAGCGCACGCGCGAGGAGGCCGGGCTCAAGGTCTTCTTCCGGCTCGGCACGTCCATCGAGCACTCGGGCAGCCGAATCCATTTCAACGCGCTCGTCCCCGACGACTTCGAGAAGGTCGCCGAGACGTTCGCGGCGACCGTGCGCCACTACAATCGCGGATGGGCGAATGGCTTCAACTGGGGGATCCGCTACTGGGAGATCTGGAACGAGCCCGACGGCTACAGCAACATGTGGGCGCGTCCCGAGGGCTGTGCGGGGCTCTCTAAGCCCGAGCTCGAGGAACACTGCGCGCGCCTGCGCGACGATTTCGTGCGTTTCTACGTCATGGTGCTCAAGCGCCTCAAGTCGGAGTTCGGCGACGAGATCAAGGTGGGCGGCCCTGCGCTCTGCTCGTACAGGCCTGACTGGTTCAAGCCGATCCTCGAGGCGTGCAAGGCCGCTGGCGTCGCGCCGGACTTCATTTCCTGGCACGGCTACTGCAACGACCCGACGCGCTTCAACCGCGAGGCCGAGCGGGCGCGGTCGCTCTGCGACGGCTACGGCTTCACGAAGTGCGAACTCATCGTCAACGAGTGGCATTACTTCGGCGAGAACTACAGCTGGACGGACATGCAGCGTTGCTCCGATCCGCTGGTCAAGGCTCGCATCTGGGACGGTCCGGACAGCCACAACGGCATTCGCAGCGCCTGTTTCACGCTGGCGACGCTTGCGAACCTGCAGCGCTCGCGCATAGACCAGGCCTACTACTACGGTTGCCGGCACGTCGGCGCCTGGGGCTTCAAGGACGAGCTTCAGCGCAAGTACAAGGTCTTCTACGCCCTGCAGCTCTTCGGGCGGCTCATGAAGGACTACGCGGAGATCTGTGCGAGCGATTCGGCAGGATCGATCACCACGCTGGCGCTCAGGGACCCGGCCGGGCGCAAGGCGCTGCTGGTCGCCGACTACGGCGGGGCCTCTCGCACGATCGACCTCGACCTCAAGGGGGTAGCGAAGGGCGCGAAGGCGAGCTGCACGCTGCTCTCCCACACGCAGGATCTCGTGCCCGTTCAGCCGAATCTCTTCACCGGCGATCGGCTCCGGCTCGTCAAGCCCGACTTCTTCTCGGCGGCATTCCTCGTCACCTTCGACTGATCACACCAGAAAAGGAGAAAAACATGAAGACAACAAGAAGAGAGTTCGCCGGGCTGATGGCGATGTCCGTGGCCGGCGGTCTGCTGGGCGGCGGCACTGGGTTCGCCGGGGTGCCCGCGAAGTCGCCCTTCATCTGGGGCGCGCTTCTGCACCTCGGCTCGAACATGTGGGACGACTTCGACACCGGCCCAGACGACTGGGCGAAGAGCGAGGCGGAGGAGCTGACGCGCCCGAACCCGATGGGGCCAAGCGGCAAGCGGCGCTCGCGCTACCACGCCTATCTAAGGTGCCATGATGACCTTTGGCGCAAGTCGGTCGATCACGCGGCGAAGGACGGATTGAACCTCGTGTTCATCGACATTGGCGAGGGCGTCGCCTTTCCCAGCCACCCCGAGCTGGCCGTGGCTGGAACCTGGAGCGTCGAGAAGTTCCAGAAGGAGCTGGCGCGCATTCGCGCGCTCGGGCTGGAGCCGGTTCCGAAGCTCAACTTCTCGGCGTGCCATGACGCCTGGCTCAAGAACTATCACCGTATGCTCTCGACGAGGAAGTACTACCAGGTCGTCGCGGACGTGATCCGCGACATGGTGCAGATCTTCGGCAATCCGCGATTCTTCCACATCGGCTACGACGAGGAGTTCGCGATCGCGCAGTTCAACAGCTTCCACGTGACCGTGCGACAGGGCGACCTCTGGTGGCATGATCTCTTCTACACCGTCGATCAGGTGACGAAGAACGGCGCGCGCCCCGTCATGTGGTCGGACGCCCTCTGGACCGGTCGCGAGGAGTACCTCCGGCGCATGTCGAAGGACGTGCTGCAGAGCAACTGGTACTATCGCAGCGACTTCTCGGAGAAGAAGATGAAGTGGAACTACGACTTCGAGAAGAAGGGCGGCTGGGGCGAGACTGTCCATGGCGCGGCGGCGTTCGCCGTGCTGGAGAAGGCCGGCTTCGACCAGCTGCCGTGCTGCTCGAACTGGGCGGAGGACGGCTGTGCGGATGCGCTGGTGGCCTACTGCAAGGCCACCATCGATCCCTCGCGGCTGAAGGGCTTCTACACCGCGCCTTGGGCGAGGTGCGAGCCGGACGAGAAGGACAAGCCGCACGTCAGCAAGGTGCTGAAGGGGCTCGACCTGCTCAAGGCCGCCCGTGAGCATCATTACGGCGCCTGAGTCCCCGTTGCTTTTCGGCGGGCGAAATGGTAGAATATCAACCAATCGAAAGAACGTGTCACTCTCAAGTGAAACCAGAAAGGAAAGACTGAAATGGCAAGAATCATGATTCCGGAGGAGGAGTTCAAGGGGCGCGTCGCGAAGGCGGCGAAGCTCGTGGCAGAGAAGGGGTTGGACGTCCTCGTCGTCAACGGGTCCGAGGCGGACTACGCCGACACGCGTTACTTCTCGAACTTCTGGCCGCTTTTCGAGCGGTGCGGCGTCGCGATCGCCGCGAACGGCGAGGCGGCGCTGATGGTCGGCCCCGAGAGCCAGGTGTTCGCGGGCGACTTCAGCTGGATG
>CACYCW010000056.1 GCA_902773015.1 uncultured bacterium | reverse complement strand
GGAGCCCCTGGTCGAGGACGACGGCGTAATCTCCGCTCGTGCCATAGAGGAACGTCGTCAGGTAATCGTGTCCGGAGCGAATCACGACCTCGTCGGCCGAGCGCATCACGGGGATGTCGAAGTGCCGGCCCTCAAGTCCGAGCGAGCCGGTGATGCAACGCACCGTCACCTTGTCGCCGTCACCCATGTCGACATAGACGTAGCGCGACTCGCCAGCGGGATTCTTGACGGTGAAGCCGGGTGCCGCGACGAAGAACGCGCCCTCAGGCATGTTGTCCGGCAGTTTCAGTGACAGCGTGCCCCTCACAAGTGCGATCGTACGCGTGGCAGAGTTCGTCGGGACGCGGGTGGCGAACTCGGCGTCACCGGAGATCGTCACCGTCGATTCCGCCGAGAAGGCGAGCACGAGCCGAGCATCGCCCTTCGTGCGATAGGAGCAGCCAAGCGGATAGAAGCGCCCCTCCTCGGCAGGAGCCCACTCGCCGCCAGGCAATCGCACATCCACAGTGCTCTCGACGAGACGGCAGAGCGGCAGTGGTGTGAAACCGACCTTCGCCGCGGCCTTGGGCGCCTGTGCGGCGGCACCTTCCTCGGTAGGCGCAGCCGAGTTCGTTGCGTCCTCAGCCGCGTTCTCCGTCTCCTGCGCCACCACCGCCATGGCTGCGGACATCGCACAGGCAAGCATCAGTCTTTTCATGGTTCGCTCTTCCTCCCGCTTTTTCAGATGAGATGCGCGCCGTCGGACGGCTGAATGAGAGAGCAGGTCGGCTCATCACCGAACTTCGCCTTGTACTCCTTCGTGATCGCCGTCGCGATCGCGTCCGCCGCAGTGGGGTCGACGAGCAGGCAGCAGCTGCCGCCGAACCCGCCGCCTGAAAGACGGGCGCCATAGACCGCGGGTATCGCCTTCGCCGCGTCCACGATCGCGTCCAGCTCCTCGCAGGAGTTCTCGAACCAGCTGCGGCTCGATTCATGCGAATCGTACATGAGCGCGCCAAAGCCCTTCAGGTCGCCCTTCGCGAGCAGCTCCGAGGCCTGCAGGACGCGCTCGTCCTCGCCGATCGGATGCACCGCGCGCTTCGCGGTCGTCTCCGAGAGTCCGCCGCGGTAGAGCACCCACTCGGCCATCGTGACGTCGCGCAGGTGCGTGACCGAACCCTTCCGGAGAACATCCGCAAAATACCTCGCCGCGTCCTCACACGCCTGGCGACGCGAGGCATAGGCGCCGTCCACCAATGCATGCTTCGCGTTGGACTTCACCATCATGAACGCCACGGTCGGGCCGAGGTCGACGTTCTCGAACCGGCAGAAGCGGAAGTCGCTCTTCACGAGCGCGCCGGCCTTGCCGTAAAGCGAGGACGCCTGGTCCAGGAGCCCGCACGGGCATCCGGCGAACGTGTGCTCGGCCTTCTGGCCGATCTTCGCGAGCGTCGTGCGGTCGCGCTCGATGCCGTAGATCGCCGCGAGAGCAAGCACGGTCGCCATCTCCAGCGCGGCGGACGACGATAGCCCCGCGCCCAGCGGGATGTTCCCTCCGAAGACGGCGTTGAAGCCCTTGCCGGCTGCGGCGGGGTTGCCGTCGAAGAGCCAGTTGAAAGTGCCGATCACGTAGTTCGCCCACGTCATGCCATCCTTGATCGGCGCGACCTCCGCGATGTCGCAGGAGTAGGTCTCGCCCATGTCGAGCGCCTCGAGCGTCACTTTTGCGTCCGCCGCCGGCGACACCGCGAAAAACGTGCCCTTGTCAATCGCCGCCGAAAGCACGTAGCCCTCGTTGTAATCCGTGTGATTGCCGAGCACCTCGATGCGACCGGGCGCATACGACACGATCTCCGGATGGGCGCCGAACTTCGCCTCGAACGCCTGGACGACCTTATCATGAACTTCCTGATTCAGCATGATGTCAATTCCTTTCTCGACACATTCTCAGATTCTCAACCCTCACTTGCCCCATCGCGCCGTGTCGGCCGCGAGAGGACATGGGCGTAGACGAGCACGTAGGCGAAGAGCCCGATCGTCAGCCAGTAGCTGTTCAAGATGCCGATCTTGTCTGCGATCATCCCCTGCACCGGCAGGAGGACGCCGCCGAACACCATCGCCATGAAGATGCCCGAGCCCATCGGCACGTACTTGCCGAGG
>CACYCW010000055.1 GCA_902773015.1 uncultured bacterium | reverse complement strand
CGCTTTCGGCGGGGACAGACCACTTGATCACGATGTCGGATGCAGTCCAGCCCTCCGCCCAGGCGTCCGGGAAGCCGTCGCCGTCCGAATCTGACGCGGAATCCGCCGTGGTCGGGTTCGGGTCGGTGCCGTCGGCGTGGCCGTCTGAGACTGAGTTGTCCCTTGCGTTTCTGGGCGGGTTTTGGTATCATCCTCTACACAATGAATCTTCATGTCATCATCGGCGAGGATGACTTCCTCGTGGCCGAGGCCGCTCGCAAGGCTGTCGGCGACGGGACGGGACTTGAGGTCATCGACTCGCAGAACTCGACGAACGCCGAGTTGCAGCTCGCCGACATCCGGGCCGCCGATGATTCGTTCTCCACGCCGCCGTTCCTCGATCCGCGAAAGGTGACGTGGTGGAAGAACGTCCACTTCCTACCCGCCGGCGGCAAGAAGGGCGCGGCGGAGGCCGTGAAGGAGGCGCTCGAGCGTTTCGCGAAGCGCCTCGCGTCGATGCCGCTCCCGGAGAACCAGGTCTTCATCCTCTCCGGTCCGCACCTCCTGAAGACCTCCGTCTTCGCGAAGACGCTTGCCCCCGTCGCGGAGATGGCCGTCTTCGCCGCCGGCAAGCCGTGGGAGGAACAGCAGCGCGCGACGGTCTTCGCAATCGACCGCGCCGCCAGTCTCGGCCTCCGCTTCGCCCCCGGTGCCGCGGAGCGCTTCGTCTCCGTCGTCGGCACCGACGCACGCTCCCTCTTGAGCGAGCTTGGCAAGATGCGCGACTACCTCGGCGAGGGCAAGGACGTCATCGCCGCCGAGGACGTCGCGGCCGTGACAAGCCCAGGCGTCGGCGTCGAGCCTGCGGTGTGGGACGTGACGGACGCGATCGGTCGGCGTGACATCGGCGCCGCGCTCGCCGCGCTCGCGAAGTTCGAGCTCGAGAACGGCTTCGCCGTGTTCATGAGCGGCGTCATCGAGAAGTTCTTCCGCCAGCTCCTCGATGTGAAGGCCGGGCGCACCGAAGGTCTGAATCCCTACGCCTTGCGCAAGAACGAGGGGTTCCTGCGCAACTGGGCGCCCCAGGAGCTGCGCGTCGCGCGCGGACGCTTTCTGCTCCTCCGCGAGAAAGTCGTCTCGGGCACGACGAGCGGCGACACGCTCGTCGTCACCGAGCTCGTGCGCGTGATGCGCCGCGCGTCGTCCGCGCGGCGCGCTGGTTAGCCAGAAGGGGATCATCGTCCATGGCGCTCGCGGGAGAACTTCGCCAGAACCAGTCGCAGACGCTCGTCCTCGCGCCGCAGATGCGCCAGAGTCTGCACCTGCTCGCGCTGAGCCTGCCCGAACTGCGCGCCGAGCTCTGCCGCGAGATGGCGCGCAATCCCGTCATCGACGACATCGAGCAGACCCTTGAGCGCGAGACCGTCTCCGAGCGCGAGCGCGCGACCGACGCCGACGAGCGGTTGCACGCGAGCGACTACCCGGAGGACGATGCGCTGCCAGACCCGAGCTACAGCGCCGATGCGGACGCGCTTGAGCGCCGGCGCCGGTTCTTCGATTCCCAGACACGGGAGGAGACCCTCGAGGAGCATCTCCTCGGCCAGCTCGACCTCGCGGAGCTCGATCCGGGTGAGCGCACTGTCGCCGAGCTGATCGTCGGCGATCTCGACGACAGCGGCTACTACGCGGGCAGTCTCGATGATCTCGCTGCCGTGACCGGGGAGATTCCCGAGCGCATCGACGCGACGCGGCGGCGGCTCCTCCTTCTCGACCCACCCGGTTGCGCCGCCCTGTCGCTCGAGGAGTGCCTCCTCGCCCAGCTTGACCAGCTCGACGGGTCGCCGTTCCAGCAGGAGGTGCGCGAGCTCCTCGAACGGCATCATCTCGCGGACGTCGCCGCCGGACGTCTTGCGATCGTCGAGCGCGATCTCGGTCTCAGCCATGAGCGCTACGCGGACGTCCTGCGTGCGTTGCGTACGCTCGAGCCGCGCCCCGGTCGCGCCTACGGCCGCGCTGGGAAGGACACGGCCTTCGTGAAACCGGAGGTGCATGCCGAGCGCGTCGGTGATCGCTGGGTCGCGCGCGTCGACGACCGCAGCCTGCCTGACATCCACATCTCCCCCCGCTACCTCCGGATGCTCGAGGACCCGAAGACACCGCCCGAGGCGCGGGATTACATCCGCGAGAAGGTCGCCGCCGCGCGGCTTTTCATCGAGGCGGTCGAGCGCCGCGAGGAGACGATCACCTCGATCTCCCAGGCGATTCTCGACGCGCAGCCGGGCTTCTTCGATGGGGGGCTCAAGGGACTCCGTCCGCTGACGATGCAGGAGATTGCCGAGCGCGTCGGCGTGCATCACACGACCGTCTCGCGCGCAGTGCGCGACAAGTACGTCTCGACGCCTCGCGGCACGGTCGAGCTGCGTCAGTTCTTCACCTCGGGCTACGTCACCGAGGGCGGCGAGACGGTCTCGAAGACTGCCGTCCTCGACCGTCTCCGAGAGATTGTCCGTCATGAGGACAGGCCCCGTCCGCTCTCCGATGAGGCGCTTTCGACGCGGCTCAAGGCGGAGGGTTTTCCCGTCGCGCGGCGCACCGTCGCGAAGTACCGCGCCCTGCTCGCCATCCCCGGCGCCTCCTCCCGCCGCCACTGCCCGGATTGAAAACGGTCCGGCGGCACTTGACGCGAGGCGTCCTGATTTGATATACTTTCACGCAATCTGGCAAAGGCATGGCGAGATAGCTCAGTTGGTAGAGCGCAGGACTCATAAGCCTAAGGTCAAGGGTTCGATCCCCTTTCTCGCCACCAAATGAACGACGAAATCAGATCTGCGGTGGAAGGACATTCCCGTCTATGCCGTCACCGCCGATGTCGAGATCCTGAAGAACCACCGCGAACTCGGCTTCACGGGAACGCTCATGAAGCCCGTCACGTTCCAGGAACCGCATCGAGTGCGCGGAATGTGGTATAATATATGGTCAACAGGGAGACTGACATGGAAGAGATCAAGGTTGGCATCGTGATGGGGTCGGATTCGGACTGGCCGCTCGTGAGTAAGGCGTGTGACACGCTCGACGGGTTCGGCGTCGGCTACGAGACGCGGGTCATCTCCGCGCATCGCACGCCCGAGCTGGCGCTCGAGTACGCGCGGACGGCGGAGTCGCGCGGGCTCAAGGTCATCATCGCCGCGGCGGGCGGCGCGGCGCACCTCGGCGGCGTGCTCGCGGCCGGCACGGTGCTGCCGGTCATCGGCATCCCGATCGCCGGCGGCGCGCTCAACGGGCTCGACGCGCTCTACGCGACGGTCCAGATGCCGAGCGGCGTGCCCGTCGCGACGGTCGCCTGCGGGAACTCGGGCCCGACGAACGCGGCGCTCCTCGCCGTGCAGATCCTCGGGACGGCGGATGCCGGGCTTCGGCGGAAGTTCCACGATCACAAGGAGACGCTGAAGAGGAAGGTCGCCGCGGCGAACGAGAAAATCAAGGGGCTCAAGGGCTGAAAACCTCGACCGCCGTCCACGGCGATCGACGACAGTCGAAGAGAGCAATGGGAGCACACGGATGAAGAAAACGGCTTTAGTGACGGGCGGAGCGGGTTTCCTGGGGAGTCATCTCTGCGAGCGGCTGCTCGCCGACGGCTACAGGGTTGTCGCGCTCGACAATCTCTACACTGGTTCGCGCGCGAACCTCGTCACCTTCGCCGATAATCCCGACTTCTCCTTCATCGAAGCCGACGTCACCACGCTCCCTGTCCCGACCCCTCAACCTCTCAACCTCACCTTCACCGAGATCTACAACCTCGCGTGCCCGGCCTCGCCGGTGCATTACCAGGCGCGGCCGATCTTCACGACGCTGACCTCGATCAAGGGCGTGTTGTTCTGTCTGGCCCTGGCAAGGCGCGACGGGGCGAAGCTCCTGCACGCGTCGACCAGCGAGGTCTACGGCGATGCGCTCGTCCATCCGCAGGATGAGCATTACTGGGGCAACGTGAACACGATCGGCATTCGCAGCTGCTACGACGAGGGCAAGCGCGTCGCCGAGGCGCTGGTGGCGGATCACATCCGCGAGCACGATGTCGACGCGCGGATGGTGCGCATCTTCAACACCTACGGGCCGCGGATGCATCCGCATGACGGTCGCGTCGTCTCCAACTTCATCATGCAGGCCTTGCGCGACGAGGACATCACGATCTACGGCGACGGCACGCAGACGCGCTCGTTCCAGTACTGTGATGACCTCATCAACGCGTTCCGCGCGTACATGGAGCTGCCGAAGGATCGGGTCCGGGCCTTCGCGGCCGAGCACGGGCTCGGCGCGCCGGTCATCAACACGGGGAACCCGGGCGAGTATACGATTCGCGAGCTGGCCGAGAAGACGCTCGCGCTCCTGCCGGGGTCGAAATCGCGGCTTGTCAGCCGTCCGCTTCCCGGCGACGACCCGAAGCAGCGGCGGCCGGACATCACGCTCGCGAAGGAGCTCCTCGGCTGGGAGCCCCGCATTCCTCTCGACGACGGCCTCGCCCGGACGATTGACTACTTCAAGTCGGTGGCCCTCGAGAGCGGCCGACAGCCCTCGACGGCAACCGATGGCCATCGATAGCCCACGCACGACCCCTCAAACCCCTCAGGCCCCTCAACCAACTTATGAAAGACCTCAAAGAAGCCTACAAGACCATTGAAGCCGACCATTTTGCGCCGGTGATGGAAATCGCGTTCATCGACGGCGACGCCCGCCAGACCTTCCGCTACGAGAAGGTGACCTGGAACATCGGCGGCGAGGAGAAGGGGCTCCGCTACGGCGAGAATCCCGGACAGGAGGCGGCGCTCTACCGACTCGTCAACGGCAATCTCGTTCTCGGGGACGTCGAGATGCTCCAGGCCGGGCGGTACCTCGCGTCCGTGCCGGAGCTGCTGCAGAGCGGCAAGCACCCTGGCAAGACGAACGTCACCGACACCGACAACGCGCTCAACATCCTCCGGTACCTGCTGGACAAGCCGACGGCCGTCATCGTGAAGCACAACAACCCGTGCGGCGTCGCGACCGGCTCCACGCTCGCCGAGGCGTACTTCCGCG
>CACYCW010000054.1 GCA_902773015.1 uncultured bacterium | reverse complement strand
TCATGTTCGTTCCTTTGACGATCACTTATGCCTGTAATGTGGACAGTATAGCACATTCCCACGACGCACGCAAGGGTCGTGAAGTTCTCGGAAACGCGCGACCAGGCCACTCGCCCGAACCCTATCGCATTAGCGCCTCGAGCCGCCGGATGGACTTGACGCCCGGCGCGGTCTCAAGGGCACTGTTCGCATCCAGAACGGCGGCCCCGGTCTCGGCGGCCGCCGCGAGGTTTTCAGCCCCAAGTCCGCCCGCGAGAATCGTGAAGACATCGCGTGCGGCCAGCTGATGGGCGCGGGGCCAGTCCGCGAGACGTCCCGTGCCACCGCTCCGCGCGCCATCGCGTCCGTCGACGACAATCCCGTCCGCCACGCCGCCATCCTGCCGGATACCGTCGTCAAGCGTCCAGACGCGCACCCCGGCCTTCTGCAGCGCGCGGATTTCGTCATCCGTCGCCGCGCGATGGAGTTGCACGACATCAAGTCCGACATCGTCGACCACCGAACGGATCTCCCCGACCGTCTGGTGAACGAACACGCCGACCACCGTGACGGAACGCGGCAAGGCCGCCCGCGTCGCCCTTGCCCAGCCGGGCGTCACCGCGCGCGGGGAGGACGGCTCGAAGATGAATCCGAGGTAGTCGACCCCTAGCGCGGCGGCGCGCGCGGCGAAAGCGGCATCGTTGATGCCGCAGACCTTGAGGAGCGGTCGGCGCGTCACGCGAGCAGCTCCCCTGCAAGCGACCCCGTCTCGCCGAGGCGCTTCACCAGCGCCGAGCCGACGATGAATCCGTCGGCATGACGCCCGATCTCCGCCGCCTGCGCCCGGGTCGAGACCCCGAAGCCAGCCGCGATGGGCACCCTCACCGCGGCGCGGATCGCCTGCAGCCGTGCGGTGAGTTCCGGCGGCAGTTCCGCACGCGCACCCGTGATCCCCTTCACGGTGATGATGTAGAGGAAGCTGTTCTCCAGCCCCTCCGCGCTCGCGACGACGCGCTCGATCGGCGTGTTCGGCGCGATGAGCGGCACGAGCGTGAGGCCATGCGGACGCAGCACGTCGAGAAGTTCGTCGCGCTCCTCAAGCGGCAGGTCGACGACGAGCACGGCGTCAACGCCGGCCTCGGCGGCGGCCGCGGCGAACGTCTCGGGCCCCTTTGAGAGGATGAGATTGTAGTAGGAGAAGACGACGAGCGGCGTCTCGGGATGTCTGATGCGGACGCGTGCAGCGAGCGCCAGCACGTCGTCGAGCGTGACCTCCTGGCGAAGCGCTTCGTAGGCGGCGGATCGGATGACAGCTCCGTCGGCGAACGGATCGGAGAACGGCACGCCGAGCTCGATGATATCGGCGCCGCCGGCAAGGAGCTCCTCGATGGCCGTCTCGCTCTTCGCGAGCGTCGGATAGCCCATCGTCAGATAGGCGACAAACGCGGGATGCCCCGCCGCCTTCGCGCGAGCGAAGCAGTCGGTGATTCGGGTGGTTGTCGGTTTCATGGTTTTCATTTTGTTTTTATCTGGTTTCGAATGGGATACGGTTGTTTCGACCGCCGTCGATCGCTATCGACCGCTGTCGATGGCCGACGGGTGATTTTCCTTCCAGGCGGCGATGCTTGCGAGATCCTTGTCGCCACGACCCGAGAGGTTGACGAGCAGGATCGTCTCGGGCGGCAGCGTTGGAGCGCGCTTGATCGCCTCGGCGACCGCATGACTCGACTCGAGCGCCGGGATGATTCCCTCGAAGCGGCAGAGCTGGTCGAACGCCTCAATCGCCTCATCGTCGTTGATGACCGAGTACTCGGCGCGTCCCGTGTCGTGCAGAAGGCAATGCTCCGGCCCGACGCCGGGATAGTCGAGCCCGGCCGAGACGGAATAGGTGTCGATGATCTGTCCTGCGTCGGTCTGCAAAAGCATCGTCTTCGCGCCGTGAAGGACGCCGAGACGGCCGCCATTGATGGACGCGGCATGCTCACCCGTGGCGAGGCCCTTGCCGCCCGCCTCGACGCCGACGAGCCGCACCGACGGATCGTCCAGGAAGCCCTCGAAGAGTCCCATCGCGTTCGAGCCGCCGCCGACGCAGGCGATCGCCTGGTCGGGCAGACGACCGAACTTCTCCAGGCACTGTCGCCGCGCCTCGACGCCGATCACGCTCTGGAAGTCGCGCACCATCGCCGGGTATGGATGGGGACCCGCCACCGTGCCGATCACGTAGAACGTGTCGTCGCAATTCGTCACCCAATCGCGAATCGCCTCGTTCATCGCGTCCTTCAACGTGGCGCTGCCCTCGGAGACCGCGTGCACGGTCGCACCGAGCATCTCCATGCGCGCGACATTCGGTGCCTGGCGCTTCACGTCGATCGCCCCCATGTAGACTTCGCAGGGTATGCCGAAGAGCGCCGCGACAGTCGCCGTCGCGACGCCGTGCATGCCCGCCCCGGTCTCGGCGATAAGGCGCCTCTTGCCCATCCGCCGCGCGAGAAGCGCCTGCCCGATGGTGTTGTTCACCTTGTGTGCGCCGGTGTGATTGAGGTCCTCGCGCTTGAGCACGATCTGCGCACCGCCCAGGCTCGCCGAGAGGCGGCGGCAGCACGTGAGGGGTGACTCGCGCCCCACGTAGTCGCACAGGATCTCGTGGAACTCGCGCTGGAACTCCGGGTCGGCCTTCGCCTTGGCGTAAGCCGCCTCCATGTCGGCGAGTGGTTTCATGAGCGTTTCGGCGACATACTGGCCGCCGTAGATGCCGTAATGACTTTTCAGTGCTGTATTCATTGTTTTCTCCTTTGGATAATTGTCGTTTGCCGACGACGGCTGTCAATTGCCGTCGATCACAGTCGATTCGATTGCTGTCGATCGCCGTCGATAGCTGTCGAATCTGCGGCCTCTCGAAGCCGCGCGAGAGCCTCGCCCGGGCGCTCAGCCCGCATGAGCGTCTCGCCGATGAGAAAGCCGTCGGCTCCGGCGGCGCGAAGCGCTTTTAGGTCGTCGGCACCGCGAATGCCGCTCTCGGCGATCCTCACGAGGTCCGCGGGGATGCGACCGAGAAGTGCCGCCGTGATCGAGGGATCCGTGCGGAACGTGCGAAGGTCCCGGCAGTTGACGCCGATGACCCGCGCGCCAACCCGCACCGCGCGGTCGATTTCCTCAGCCGTATGCGTCTCGACGAGGGCCTCCATGCCGTATCCGCGCACACAGGCGAGCAGTCTGGCGAGCGCCGCGTCGTCGAGAACCGCCGCGATGAGCAGCACCGCGTCCGCCCCGGCGGCGCGCGCGCGCAGCACCTGGTACTCGGTAGTCACGAAGTCCTTGAAGAGGATCGGCAGCTCCGTCGCCTCCCGCGCCCGCCGCACGTTCTCCTCGCCGCCGAGGAACTTGTGCGGCTCGGCGAGCACCGAGAGAGCCGCCGCGCCTGCGGCGGAGAGCTCCGCCGCGAGTTCTGACGGACGGAAATCGGGGCGGATGAGCCCCTTCGACGGACTCGCCTTCTTAAGCTCGGCGATCACGTGAAGCCCCGGCCCACGAAACGCCGCGGCGAAGTCCCTCACGCGCGACCCGCTTTCGGCGTCCGCCCGACGACGCGAAGCGAGCTCGGTGAGGATGTCGCCGTCCGCACGGCGTCCCCCCGAGCCGAGAAACGCCTCAAGCTTCGCGAGCGCCGCCCCCGAGTCGATGGATTTCTCGGCCACGGCAATCCCCTCCTTGAGACTGCGTGAGCGATCGGCGACCCAGATCGCCGCCGCCGCGTTGACGACGGCCGCCATGCGATAGGCACCGCGCAGTCCGCCGTTGAGAACGCCCTTCAGGATCATTGCGTTCTCCTCCGGGTCACCCCCGGCGATCTCCTCGACGCCATGGCTCTCGCCGCAGAGGCGCGCGATGTCGATCTCGCCCTCGCTCACAATGCCGTCGCGCAGCATGGCGAACCGGGTGAGGCCCTCGGTGGAGATCTCGTCGAGGCCGTCCTTGCCGCAGACGATGAGCGCCCCGCGCGAGCCGAGCCTATCGAGCGCCTCGGCGAAGGTGCGCAGCATCGAGGCGTCCGCGACGCCGATGACGTGCTGGCGCACGCCCGCCGGATTTGTGAGCGGCCCGAGGTAGTTGAAGATCGTCTTGAACTTTAGTTCCTTGCGCACCGACGCGACGTGACGCATCGCCGGGTGCAGGTTGCGCGCGAAGAGAAAACCGATGCCGTTTCGGGCGATCCCCTCGGCGATTGCCTCGGGCGACGTTCCGAGGTCGTAGCCGAGCGCCTCGAGGACGTCCGCCGTGCCGCAGCGCGAAGTCGCGGCGCGGTTGCCGTGCTTGGCGATCGTGACGCCCGCGCCGGACGCAATGAAGGCCGCCGCCGTCGACACATTGAAAGTGCCGGCGAAGTCGCCGCCGGTGCCGACGATGTCGACCGCGTCGGGATTCTCGCAACGCACCTTCACGCCGGCCGCACGCATCGCGGATGCCGCGGCCATCAGGTCGTCGGGCGTGATGCCGCGCTCATGGTAGCGCGTCAACACCGTCTTAATCTCATCAGCCGGCATCTCGCCCGACATGATGCGGTCGAATATCTCACGGGTGTTCATCGGACTCCTTTCACGGCCACCGCCGAGTGCTGACGATTGCCGTCGACCGCTGTCGCTTGCCCGCGATCGCCTCCGACCATCTTCAAGAAGTTGGCGAGCTGGCGTTCACCCTCGGGCGTGCCGATCGACTCGGGATGGTACTGCACCGTCTCGATCGGGAACGTCCTGTGCCGGAGTCCCATGATCTCCCCGTCCTCCGACTCGGCCGAGATCTCGAAGCACTCCGGCAGCGTCGCGCGCTCGACAGCGAGCGAATGGTAGCGCATCGCCGCGAACCCCTGGGAAAGTCCCGAAAAGACACCCTTCCCGTCGTGTGTGATCGCGCTTGTTTTGCCGTGCATCAGCCGCTGCGCGTGCACAATGCGTCCGCCGAACGCCTGCGCCACGGACTGGTGTCCGAGGCAGACGCCGAAGATCGGCACCACCCCCGCGAACGCCTTCGCCGCCGCGAGCGTCACGCCAGCCGAATCCGGATTGCCCGGACCTGGCGAGAGGACGAGTGCGGCGGGCCGGAGCGCGCGGATGCCATCGACGTCGATCGCGTCGTTGCGCACGACCTCCATCTCGGCGCCGAGCGAACGGAACGCCTGCACAAGGTTGTAGGTGAACGAATCGTAGTTGTCAATCATCAGGATCATAATGCCTCCGCGAACTTGACCGCCTCGAAGACGGCCTTTGACTTGTTGATGGTCTCCTGGTATTCCTTGAGCGGATCGGAATCGGCCACGATTCCGGCCCCTGCGCGCATCGTGAGCGTCCGCCCCGACTTGATGAGCGTGCGGATCACGATCGCGAAGTCCATGTCGCCGGAGTAGCTGAAGTAGCCGGCGGCACCGCCATAGATGCCGCGCGGTGACTTCTCGTAGCGGGCGATGAGCTCCATCGCCCTCACCTTCGGCGCACCGGTGAGCGTGCCGGCCGGGAATGCCGCGCGCAGGAGGTCAAAGCCGTCCTTCCCCTCAGCGAGCGTACCCTCCACGTCCGAGACAAGGTGCATCACATGCGAGTAGCGTTCGACGTGGGCGAACGAGCCGACGCGCACGCTCCCAGTCGCGCAGACGCGTCCGAGGTCGTTGCGACCGAGGTCAACGAGCATCACGTGCTCGGCGTTCTCCTTCACGTCGCCCCTCAAGTCGCGCTCGAGCGCCGCGTCCGCCTCCGGCGTCGCACCGCGCGGACGCGTCCCGGCGATCGGACACGTCGTCGCCCGACGGCCCTCGAGCTTCACGAGCTCCTCCGGCGAAGAGCCGATCAGCGTGCGGTCGCCAAGCTTCATGAAGATGTTGTAGGGCGAGGGGTTCACCATGCGAAGCGCCCGGTAGAGCGACACCGCGTCAACATCGCTCTCGCGCGTGAATTTCTGCGAGGGCACGATTTGGATGCACTCGCCGTTCAGGATGTCGATCTTGCACCGGGCGACGATCTCGGCGAACTCCTCGGCGGACATCTCGGGCTTGAACCCCTCCTCCCCCGACGAGGGACGGTGGCGGCGCGGAAGCGGACGCTCCCGGCGGAAGAAGCGTGCGTAAAGCTCGTCGATCTTGTTGCGGGCGCGGGCGTAGCCGTCCGGATCCGCCGTGTCCGCCGCGACGATGACCGTCACCGTGCGGCGGAGGTTGTCGAACACGATCAGGTGCTCAGAGAGCATGAATGCAGCCGAGGGCGTGCCGGGTTCGCGCGTGAGGGTGACGCGCGGCTCGAACTCGGCGATTGCGTCGTAGGCGAGGTAGCCGGCGGCGCCGCCCTGGAGCGGCGGCAAGTCAGGATCGGGGCGGAAGCCGCGCTCGGCGAGGCGCGACTTGAGCGCATCGAGGATTCCGTCGGACGCGACGAAATCGAGTGCCCCGCCCGCCTGTCGCGACAGCACCGTCTTGCCGTCCGCAATCAGCGTCTCCCGCGGCTCGACGCCGAGGAAGGAGTAGCGCGCGCCACTACCGCCCGCCACGCTTTCGAGGAGGAACGCGTCCTCGTCGTCATCCAGATAGGCCAATGCGGACACCGGGGTGTCCATGTCGGCCAGGTATTCGCGGTAAACGGGGATGACGCCACCATGCGATGCCTTCCGCGCATATTCCGCCTCTGTCATTTGCTTGAGCATCTCGTTGTTCTCCTTGTGGTTGAGTTGTTGACTGATAACTGAATCGCCAAATGCAAAACGGCCCCGCTTCATCCGAAGCGAGGCCGCTGACACGTGCGTGAAAAACAACAATGGCGGTGCTACCTCGCTCCAAGAGCCAGGCACCACCACCAGTTGTCGTTCATCAGAAAGTTCATTGCTTTTTTCTCTTTACGCACACAGTATACCAAATTTTCCCTTCCAACGTCAATAGGGAATCCAAAGACACGATCTGCCGAGGCAAATCGTGTCTCAATTGCAGAATCGGAATCCGATTACCAGCGGGTTTCGCGACGCGGACCGCGATCACCGCGACCAAAACCGCCGCCACGGCCGCCACGGAAGCCGCCGCGCTCCTCGCGGGGCTTGGGCTGCGACTCGTTGACGCGTACGGTGCGTCCATCGAGCTCATGTCCGTTCAGCGCGTCGATCGCCGCCTGCGCCTGTGCGGCGTCGGGCATCGTGACGAAGCCGAATCCCTTGCTGCGACCGGTCATGCGATCGGTGACAACGCGAACGGCGGTAACTTCACCGTAGGCGGCGAATGCCGACCTGAGACCTTCGTCGGTCGTCGCATACGCGAGGTTACCAACATAGATTTCCATCTTTGCTTTCCTTCTGTTTTTACGCACCCGAACCGGTGGACACCCGCCCACCATATCCGAGCAGCGTGGTAATTGTATCAATTTTTACCCTCGTGCGTCAATAGGGCAAATGAGACTTTTATTTCGCGCACTTTCAAGGGTATTCCAGAGCAGCATGGTGATCGTCATCGGTCCGACACCGCCGGGAACCGGCGTAATCGCCGAGGCGACCTTGGCGCACGAGGCGAAATCCGCATCACCGACGAGTCGGTAACCGCGCGCGCTCGTCGCATCGGCTACGCGGTTGACACCGACGTCGATGACAACCGCGCCGGGCTTGAGCATGTCACCGGTGAGCGTACCGGGGCGCCCCGCCGCGACGATGACTACATCCGCCTCGCGCGTGAACCGCGCAATGCTCGGCGTACCGGTATGGCAAAGGGTCACCGTCGCGTTCGTCTCCCGACGAGCGAGGAGCGCCGCAACCGGCTTGCCGACGATGTTCGAGCGCCCGATCACGACCGCGTGCCGCCCGCGAAGGTCCATGCCCGCGAACTCGATGAGCTTGATGATGCCATGCGGCGTGCACGGCAGGAAGCACGGCTCGCCGATCATCATGCGTCCGACATTGACGGGCGTAAAGCCGTCAACGTCCTTTTCCGGTGAGATGGCATCGATCACTTTCTTCTCGTCAAACCCCTTCGGTAGCGGCAGCTGCACGAGGATGCCGTGGATGGCAGGATCGTCATTCTGCCGCTCGATGCATTCGAGCAGCTCGCGCTCGCTCGCCGTCTCGGGCAGCCGGATCTCGCGCGAACTGATGCCGGCCGCCGCGCACGCCTTCTCCTTCGCCGTCACGTAGCTCACGCTCGCCGGGTTCTCCCCCACGAGGATGACCGCAAGCCCGGGCACGACGCCCCGCTCCTCCTTCAGCCGCGCGACACCCGCGGCGATCTCCCCGCGCAGGTTCGCGGCCAGTGCCTTACCGTCAATCAGCTTCATCTTTCCTCCTAATCCTCCCTCCATTCAAGGTAGCGGACCTTCTTGTCCTTGATGTAGCACTTGCAGCTGACCTCACGCTTCATGCCCATCGACTCGCCGATGATCTTCATCTTGAAGACACTCGTCTCACTCGGCTGCCACTCGATGTACTGCTGGGCCTCCTCGCCCAGCTCCACATTGCCGCTGTAGTTGTCCTCAACGCGCGTGCACAGGTCCGCCCAGTCCTTGTAAGGCCACCAGTCACGTGTCTCGTCGACGTCATAGTCCTCGGGCTTAACCTTGAGCGTGTCGAGGATCGCCTGCGCCAGTTCCAGGCTGTCCTCGCGGTCATCATCGACATTGCCGCTGTTCTGGAAGATGCCCGGAATTGTCATGAGCTGATCGATTGTCGTCTGCGGGTTGATGACGACCTTGGAACTCCCCGAGGTGCCGAAGATGCTGGCGATGCCGGTGAGCTGGGGATTGTCCTCGGAATCCTTGTCCTTGTCGAATTTTTCCGCAAGCGCCGTGCCGTCATAGAGCCGGCCGCCGGTGAGGATCGAGGGGAAGTCTCGGAATCCCCTCACGTAGCCGAGCTCCTTGATGTCGGGGATCGATCCGTTGCGGGGCCGCCGACGGTCCTCGGCCACGGCATTGCGCTCCTCCTTGCTTCGCGCCTCCTTCTCGATGTTCTCATCCCACTCCTCGTACCACTTCGACTCCGCGCCGTCGTCGTCCTCCGGGTCGTTCTCGCTGAGCGGACCGCGGGAGACGTTGTCATCATCGTCGCGCCAGTCGTTCCACGAGGCAATGAGCAGGTTCATGAGGTTGTGGCGCTTCGTTCCACGTCCGTCCGATTCGGGAGCCTCGACCTCGAGTTCCTCGTCGATGCCGGCGGTCCTGAGGATCATCTGCCAGCGAAGCGCGTAGTTTTGGTCGCCGCCGGAGTAGAGCTCATTGATGTTGATGCCGTTCTCCGCGCCCGAGTTGGCGAGCTCTATCTCGACCTTCACCGTGCCGGATTCGGGGTCCTCCTCGTCAAGCAGGATCGGCCCGATCGTGCAGCGCGTGTCGAACTTGAGCGCACGCTTCTCCCGATACCACCGGTCATCCTCGAGGAGTTCCTCGACCTTCTCGTCCTCAGTCCACTCCTTGGCTTCGTTGAACCCGAGCATCACCACCTCGCCGAGGATCCGTCCGGGCTCGATGAGGCGGTTGACGCGGTTGCGCTCGCGGATGTAGACGTTGATGCCCGCCTGCTGGTGGGCCTCGAAGGCGAAGGACATCACCATCACAGCGAGGACGGCGATGATCCAGAGGACCATGATGAGCACGCTTCCCCGTCTCATTTCCGTCGCTTGACCCCCTTCTTCTCCTCGTTGTTCTTCTTCCCATCGGCAGAGGGCGGCGCGGCGCCGTCGAGGGACTGCTCGTGAATCGGGATGCGGATGATGCGCACCATAGGCGCGCGCTCGGTCTGCGAGCGGAAGCTCTCGTCGGGCTTCTCGATGAAGAACGTGAGTTCGACCTTGTAGGGCACGGCGTTCGACTCGGCGAACTCGTCCTCGAATTTCTTGCGGTCGTTCTGGCTCGCGTTGCGCACCGCGCCATCCTCGGCGTCTTCCTGCTTCTTCAACACCCTGCAGTTCAGGCCGACGACGCCATCGGCGATCAGGACCGGCTGGTAGAGCTCCGCATTGCCGAACGAATAGTCCGTGTCGTCGTTGTCGTCCTTCGGGATGAGCGCGGCATCGCCGCACAGGCGAGCGTAAAGCCCGGTCTTCTGGATGGGCTCCTCGTAGTCGTTGTCGCCCTCCTCCAGCACCATCACCTGCACGCGATGGACCGTGTCGGCGATCGTATTCTTCGTGCCGACGATCGCTGGCCCCGTCTTCGACCACTCGATGACGTCGGAGGTGCGCGGGTTCTCGCCGTCACCGTTGTCGGTGAGGCAGAAACCGTACTTCTCGTTCTGCTCGCCGTCATGGGGGTAGTACATGCTGCGCAGGCCGTTGATCACCTGGTTGAGCGCGTAGTCCGTGCGCTGCATCTTGTCCATATAATCGGTCGACACCTGCCAGCCGTGTGTCACCGCCTGGAAGGTGAGGACGCTGAGCGTCGTCAGCACGCCGACGAGCATCGTCGCGAGCAGCAGCTCGATGAGGGTGAAGGCGGAACGACCTCTCATTCGGTCTTCCTCCAGAAGGTGACGTAGCTCTCCTGCTGCTTCTTGCCGCTGCCGCGGCCGCGATCACCCCAGGTCACAGTGATCCGCACCGTGTAGAGGTTGCCGAGCCGCTTGATGTCCTCCTCTCGGTCATCCTTGTTGAGCGCCTCGCGCTCCCAGGTGTAGCCGTGGAACTTATCCCGCTGCGCGCTCGTGAGACGTTCCTCGGAAATGAGGTCCCAGAGCTCCGTCGCGCGCGTCTCCCGCACGTCAAGCTCATCGGGATCCTTCACGTTCTCGAGCGGATAGGCCATCTCTCCGAGATCCATAACCTCCTGCGCGGTCTCGTAGTCCGTCGCCGAGAGCATCATGCGCTGCGACTGGGACATCGAGACGAGAATGCCCGCGAGCCCCGCGCCGAGAATGATCGCCGCGAGCAGTACCTCCAGGAGCGTGAAGCCACTCTTCACTCCTCCCCCCTCCCGTCGCCCGGCAGCACCTTGGCCGCGCCGAAGCGGTCGACCTTGATGAGCAGGCCATCCTCGGGCCTCTGCCCGTCCGAATAGACCCACACCTGGTGCGGATCGACGCGTCCGTTCGTCTCCCACACGACGGAGAGCGGTTCACCCGGCTCCTCGCCGGACGACGGCTTGCCGGCCGCCGCGCCGGCCGCCTTGCCCTCGGACCCGGCGGCTTCCGCCGACTTCTTCTTCTCCTCGGCCTTCGCGCTCTCGAATTTTCCGATGAGGTAGTCGACATTGGAGAAGACGGAGATGCGCGACTTGCGCACCGGCGTCGCGCCGGACGACTCGAGTTCGTCTCCCTTCACGGCCTTCAGACGCATGCCCTTGACGATCTCCGCGTTGATCGGCGCGAAGAGGATCTCCTCGATCGTCTCGCCCTTGCCCGCAGAGCCATCCTCGGGACTCTTCCCCTCCGCAAGGGGTTTCGTGTCGTCGACCGCATCGCCCCCCGCCTTCTCAATGTGCACAAGCTCCCGGTCCGCGCCCTTGATGGGCTCTCCGCTCAGCGTCTCGACAGCGGAAAGGTCGGTCGGCGTCTCGAAGAGTTTTGCGGAATGCACCTCGATCTTCGCCATCACTTCCCCGTCCTCGACGACGGTCGAGTAGGTGATGATGGCTGGCTGCCCGGTGACGAGCGCTGTCGAGCGTGCATGACGAATCGCCGCGTAGATGTCGCGCGCCGCGCCCTTCACGCGCGCCGCGCCCTGCCCGGAGCTGATGACCCCCACGCCAATCGTCACCATCGTCGCGAGGATGGTGACGATCACCAGGAGCTCGATGAGGGTGAAGCCGCGCCTCACATCACTTCTTCGACTTCTCGATCTTGTCGGAGCGGATGTCGTCGTCGGTGCCGAACTCGCCGTCGGGTCCTGCGGACATGATGACGAAGCGCTTGCCCTTGACCTCGATCTTGTAGTCACTGTCCCACGGGTCGACGAGAGCGCCATCGCCGCCGTCCAGCGCCGGCTCCTCATCACCGCTCGCGTCGACCAGCACCTTGAGGTCGCTCGGCGGCGTGGCCTTCTTCTTCGACAGCATCCAGGTCGTCACCGCGCCCTTGATGTTGTCCACGGCCGTCTTCGCCGCCGTCTTGCGCGTCGACTCGATGTGCCCCGTCACGTTGGTGACGGCGACTGCGCCGAGAATGCCGAGAATGGCCACCACGACCAGCAGCTCGACGAGCGTGAAGCCACGCCGCGCGGCCTCCAGAACGACGTTCTCCTTCATGTTCATCATTTCGCCTCCTTCTTTTCCTGAATCGTGTTGCCGGCGTCGGCGGAAGGCGCCGCCTTCTCACAGGCCTTCACCGTCTCGCACGCCTTCGCCTTCTCGCACGTGCGCTGTTCGCACGCGGACTTCTCGCGGCAGCAACAGCAGCTGCAGATCGCCCACGCGATGATCACCACAAGGCCAATCGCCGTGACGGCCCATTTCGCCCACGCGCCGCAGGGGCACGGGGGGCATTTCGTGAAGCCGAGCGCGCGTTTCATCGAGAAGCGCATCTCGCGATTCACCGCCCAGCCGCTCGCGTTCAGGATCGCCCCGAGATCGCGCCGCCTGAGCTTGAAGTAGGCGAGAATCATGCTCGGAAGCGATACGACCAGCACGACCGCCGCGAGCGCGACGAAGAACATCCACCACGGATGCAGACCCTTGATCGCCGTGATGAGCGAGGCCGCCGCCGCGCCCATCATGCCGACGCCGATGCCGATCGCCGCCACGCTGCTCGCCATCGCCGCGCCGCCGGCCTGCGTCGACTCGGCGCCCTTCTGCACGTCCGTCATCGCCTTCGTCTGCTTGTCGCCGATGAACTTCTTCACAAGGCCGGCGATGCTCTCGCCGATCTTCTTCCAAGGCGCCCAGAACGCCTCCATGAGGGAGACCTGGCTCTCGACCACCTTCGTGATCACCGCCTCCCAGTCCTTACCGTCGCGATCGTAGAAGACGCCGTTCCGGCCGACATAGAGCGTCCACACCCGGCCGGCCGTTACCACCGCGCAGATGAGGCGCTCGGCCTTCTCGGCCGGACGCGTCAGCTTCAGGTAGATGACGCAGCAATTCGACTTGCCGACGAGCGCGGAGTGCGCCGCCTCGCTGTCGACGTGGAAGCAGAGGTTCATCTCGCGTCCGTCGATGCGCAGGATGCCGGTCTGGAAGATGGCATAGGAGTCCTCGTCGTAGAGGCGCTTCATCGAGACGTAGTTCTCGAGAAGCTCACCGAGGTGCAGCTTGTAACGCAGGAGGCGCTCCTCATCCACGAGCTCGTCCTTGCTGCCAGGACTCATCACCGGCTTCGCCTGGGTCCACGCTCGATAGGGGGCGAATTTCGCCTTTATGGCCTTCCACTCCATGCGCGTCAGGGTCTCCTTGCCGTCGCCGATAATCGGCTTCACGCACTTCTCGGCGAATTCGAGGACCGCCTCGAGGTACTTCGGGTTGAGGTGTGCCCTGAGCGGCAGCTCAACGTCCGGCTCCTCGGTGACGAGCGGCATGTCCTCGGGCGGTGTGAAGAAGCCATCGATCGCCGGCTCGACAGCCGCGAGCGCCGCCTCAGCCGCCGCCGTCGCCTCGCCGAGGAAGGCCACGTCCGGCGCCTTGCCCGCGGCCTCCCACTCGGCCATCGCCGCCTTCTCGGCATCGGACGGCTCCGCCTGGTCGAGCTCCGCCTGGCGGCGCAGGACGTCCTCGAGCTTCTGCGCGTCCTCCTCGGACGGATGCTCGAGCGCATCGAGCGTGACGCCCTTCCCCTTCAGGTACTCGAGCGCGGCAATGACCTCCGGCGTGCGCACGCGCCCATCGTGGTCGGCGTCCATCAACTCCAGCGTGCGCAGATCGAACCGCACCCCGGTCGTGGGGCACGCAATCGCATACCATGTCTTCAGGTCCTTGCTGATCTCCATTTTGTCATTCCCTTTCTTCTTGAAAATCCCCGGCTCGCCGATTGAGACCTCAACCTCTCAACCCTTCAGCGTCGCCTGAATCGCCGCGACGAGCTCGTAGGTCTCGCCCGGCGCAAGGGGGCGCCCGCCCGGCCACTCGCTCACCGGCTCGACGCACACGAAGCGTCTCCAGTCATCGGGGCCAAGATCGGCGATGGAACCCCGCTGCCCGGGATTCCACACGACAGTCTTCAGGTTGCCCGTCGAGACAAGCGCGATGGCCCGATCAAGACCGGGATCGATGATCGCGAACTCGTGCTTCGACTCCTCCGGCAGATCGAAGATGTGGTCAACCTCGCTCGTGAGCGGCAAATCGCCCGCGAGCGGCTCCGCCGCCGGAGCGCCCGCGACACCGTCGAAGTAGCTGTCGCCGGCGAGCCCCCGCACCGTCACCGCATCGCGCTCGCGCAGCAGGAAGTACGGATGCAGTCCGCAATTGAAGTCGAACGGCTCCGTCCCCGTGTTGCACGTCTTGAACGAAAGATTGAGCTTCATCGTGACGGACACCCGGTACTCAAGATCGAAATCATGCGGCCAAAGCTTGCGCGTCTCGTCATTGGAGCGAAGTCCGAGCGTCACCTCGGTCTTCTCCTCGGAATACTCGGTGCCGCGCACCTCGAAGACCAGCTTGCGCGCGAAGCCGTGCTGCGGCAGGTTCTTCGAGAACCGGTTGCCGAACTGCGGCCAGCACACCGGAATGCCGCCATGGAACGACTCGCCGCGGTTGTGGTCGCGCTTCTCGGGCCGGAACAGGACCGGCGAATGCCCGGTCGGCCGGTACGAGAGGACGTTCGCCCCCAAGAGGGCAATCGCCGCCGAACCATACTGGCAGGCGATGACCACCTCCGGATAGCCCGCTAGGCCGTCGCGAAACACGATTCGCCCTGGCGCCCCGAACCTCGAATTCAACTGTTCTGCGTTCATGTCTTGGCAAAATCTCCCGATATTGACTTGTATAGTATAGCAAATCCCCGCCCCGCGCGCAATCCGCACAAGCGCACAAGCCAATCAAGAACCCGACTGTGCCGTCACCTCCGGGGAAGAGATACTCATGTGCAATCCACTGGCGGCCGCGAGCAGCAGCCCGTAGTTCACGATCGGCACGCCCGCCGACCGGGCAAGGGCGATGCGCCTCAGCACCTCCCGCCGCGTCAGCATGCAGCCTCCGCAGTGGACGACAAGGGAAACCCGCGAATTGGCGGGAATCTCGAAGGTGTTGCCGCTGGAGAAGACGAACCGGAGTTCACGCCCCGTGAGCTTTCCGAGCGCCTTGGGTATCTTCACCGTGCCGATGTCATTGCACTGCCGATGATGCGTGCAGCCCTCGGCGATGAGCACCATGTCGCCGTCCTTGAGCTCACGAAGTGCCTCAAGGCCCTTCACGCACTCAGCGAGATCGCCCTTCTGCCGCGCGAAGAGAATCGAGAAAGACGTGAGACGGGGCCCCCGCTCGAACAGAGGGGCGATCTGATGAAAGGCCTGCGAGTCGGTGATGGCGAGATCAAAGTCGGTCGGCTTGAGCCGACGTCCGTCGACCGCCGTCGATTGCGATCGATCGGCTGCCAGCAGTTCGGACGGCTGGCATACCGTGCAGATCGCGCCGATGTCGAGACATTCGCGAATCACCTGCTGCTGCGGCAGGATGAGCCGCCCCTTCGGCGCCGACTCGTCAATCGGCACGATGCATAGAATTCGATCGTTCCTCTTCACGAGCCCCTCGAGGAGTCCAGACTGACGATCGACCAGCTTCACGTCGGCAATCCGGCGCTTGAGCGCGTCAACGGAATCGCCGCGCCGGAAATCGATCACGGTCACGCCACGCCGACGGCACGTCTCGTCGAAGAGCCGACGCTCCGAGGAGGACGCTTCATCCGCCTCGGCGGCGACCCAGACGGCGATGTCCGTCGTCGCGAGGACGGCAAGCGACTTCTCGACGCGCTGCAGGCCGAGCGCACCGGTGTCATCGAGGCCTGCCGTGTCGGTGATGAGGCAGGGACCGAGCGGCAGGATCTCCATCGCCTTCGAGACGGGATCGGTCGTCGTTCCAGCGACATCGCTCACGATCGCGACCTGCTGTCCGGTGAAGGCATTGACGAGCGTCGACTTGCCAGCATTCCTCAATCCAAAGAATGCGATGTGAATGCGACTCCCGCGCGGCGTCTCGTTCAGTTCGCTCATCGCGTCTCGGGCGGCTTCGCGGCGTCAAGCGAGTTGAAGGCGTTCATCGCGGCGTCAGGGCCATCCCGCATGATCATCGCGGCGGCCTTCACCGCCTCGGCGATGACGAGATCCATCGTTTGCCGAGTCTCGGGATCGAACTTTCCGAGGACGTGCCCGACCACATTCGCGCGGTCCTTTCCTACACCGAGCTTCAGACGCGCAAACGCAGTCGTGCCCAGCCGCTCGATGATGCTTCGAATGCCGTTGTGACCGCCGCAGGAGCCGCTCTTGCGGATGCGCAACCGCCCGACCGGCAGGTCGATGTCGTCCTGGATGACCAGCAGATCCGCAGCGGTCGCGTTGTGGTAGCGGACGACCGGCGCGACGGAGTCGCCCGAGAGGTTCATGAAGGTCTGGGGCTTGACGAGCATCACCGGCAGCCCCTCGAAAGTGCCACGCGCCATCAGGCACTTGAACTGCCGCTTCTCCTCCCACGCGACATCAATCGAAGTTGCAATCGCATCGACGGTCTCAAAACCGACCGAGTGAGGCGTGTTCGCGTACTGCGCCCCCGGATTGCCCAGCCCTACGATAATCTTCAACCTCTCAACACCTCAGCGTCTCAACGCCTCAACCTCACTCATGGTTGAACAGGTCGTTGATCGATTCGTTGTTGTGCGTGCGCTTGATCGCCTCGGCGATGAGCGGAGCGACCGAGAGCCGGGTGAGCTTGAAAGGCAGCTTCGCGGGATCGAATCCCTCACGAAGCGGGATCGTGTCCGTCACCACCAGCTCGTCGAGCTCCGTCTCGTGGAGGAGCCGATCAACCCCTTTCTCGGTCAGGGGGAAATGCGAGACGAAGGCGTGCACCGACTTCGCGCCGTTCTCGCGGCACATCTTCGCCGCCGCCGAGAGCGTGCCGCCGGTGGCGGTCATGTCGTCGATCATGATGACGTCGCAGCCGTCCACGTCGCCGACGACCGAGAACGCGTCGACCGTCGCGTCACCCGTGCGCTGCTTCGCGACGATTGCCAGCCCGCAGCCGAGCTTGCGGCTGTAGCCGTATGCCGTCTTCGCGCCACCCGTGTCCGGCGAGACGACGACCGGCTTCGCCCAGTTCTGCTCGCGGATGTACGAAAGGATGATCGGCTCGGCCTTGAGATGATCGAGCGGGATGTCGAAGAAGCCCTGAATCTGGTTGGCGTGCAGATCCATCGCCAGCACCCGGTCGGCGCCGGCCTTCTGCAGGAGGTTCGCGATGAGACGCGCGGTGATCGGCACGCGCGGCTGGTCCTTGCGATCCTGACGGGCGTAGCCGTAGTACGGAATGACCGCCGTGATGCGCGCCGCCGAGCCGCGCTTCAGCGCGTCCATGATGATGAAGAGCTCCATGTACGCCTCATTCGGCGCCGGCGAACCAGACTGGATCACGAAGACGTCCTTGCCTCGGACGCCTTCGATGACCTGGCAGAAGGTCTCCCCGTCAGGGAAACGGCGGATGTCGATTCGGTTGAGTGGGCGGCCGAGATAGGTCGCCACCTTCTCCGCAAGCGGCAGGTTGGCCGTGCCGGAGAACACCATGAAATCGTCTTTGCTATCGCTCATCGCTCTTTCCTTTCGAATCGGTCGCCATATTATATCATAATCGCGCGTTGCGCGCTCACCGATCGTATGGCGGAGGGGAGACGCGGGCGTTGAAGTCGTCCTGCGTCCATCGACGGAAGTCCTCTTCCGCGAGCGCCATCTGGTACTCGCGCATCCCCTCGCGCCAGATCATCCACGCGATCAGGATCGAGATGAAGCCCCAGCTGCCGCCGTTCACGATTGACCAGAGTCCTCTCAGCGCGAGCAGGATCGCGAACGCGCGCCCCACCCACATCGCCACCAGCGTCGCCTTCGCCCGTGACAAGAAAGCCTGCATCACCGAGCGGAATATGCGTCCGCCGTCCATCGGGAACCCTGGCAGCAGGTTGAAGCCGCCGAGCATGATGTTCATCCAAAAGGCATAGGCCAGGACGAACGCGACATAGTGGTTCTCAATCGGCACGAGAAAGGAGACGAGCAGCGCGACGCCCGAGATCGCAAAGCTCATGAGCGGTCCCGCAAGCGCCGTGAGGAGTTCCTGCCAGGCCTTGCGCGGGAGCGCAATGAGCGAGGCGCAGCCGCCGAGCAGCGAGAGCGTGATGTCGTTCGTGCGGTAGCCGAACGCCCGCGCGGTGAGCGCGTGCGCGAGCTCGTGCAGAGTCACCGAGATCGCCAGCACCAGGGCGACCGAGAGCCCGTAGCTGAACGAGCCCATGTCCATCACGAACAGGATCAGCAGGAAGATGAACGAGGACTGGATGTAGATCGGAATGCCGAAGAGCTCGCAGATCTGGTAACGGTTACGGAACATGGCTGTCTGGTTTCTTGGTTTTTGGTTGGTTCGAGATCAATGACTGCCGAATGCCGTCGGCGGCTGTCGATGAGAACGAATGCCGTCGGTCGCCGGGGTCACGCTTCGCAGGACGCTATAACCCCGCCTGGGAATGACGTCGACCCGAGGGAAGTAGCGTTCCTGAACAGGCTTCAACCCAGCCGCGTTCTTGACGACGGTGTAGCAGATGCCGCCAGGCTTCAGGGCGCGACGCGCCGTTTCAAGGAACACCTCGGCGATGCGATAGTCGCTGTAGTAGGGCGGATTCCCGACGAACACGTCGAACGTGCCGTCCATTCGAGCCGGCGAGCCGTTGTCAGCGAGGATCACCTCCGCGGCAATCCCAAACTTCAAGGCGTTCTCCCGTGCCGCCTCAACCGCCCTCGCATGTGAGTCGACCATCACAAGGGAAAGGTCCGAAGGGTTTGTAGAGTTTGAAAGGCGGCGAATGACGAGGAGGCCGACAAGACCGCAGCCGCAGCCCATATCGAGCAACCTGAGCTTTTGACCTGGAGCAGTCAGCCTCGGGTCGTCGAGCAGCTCGCGCGAGACGACCTCGGCAAGGGCAAGACCGCCTTCGTCTAGGCGACGGTGGCAGAAGCAGCCCGGGTAGCTCGTGAACATGAGCCGTTCGCCGCCGGGAACGCTCGCCGGCCATTCCGCCTTGAAGCTCCGGTGCCGCGTCGGATCATCCCTGATCTTCGCAAGGAGGTCGTTGCGGTCACGCTCCTTGCCGACATAATCGAGCTCAACCGGACATCCGAAGGCTGAGCACTCCTGCAGGAGATCGAGCGCCAGTTCTCCACTCATCAGACCGGGGCCCGTTCGAAAGCGGATGAGATCCCACGGACCTTCGGGCAGATGGGGTGAGCAGAGCACCTTGGCGTGGTGGGTCTTCTCGATCGCGTGACGGTGGTAGATGTCCAGCACGTGACACGTCACGTCACCTTCCAGAAGCCGCGGCGTGAGATCCGCCGCCCGGTAGCCAACCAACAGCGTTCTCGTCTGTCGCCTTGCGCTCTGCTCGGTCAATTCCATTTGGGGAGGTATTATAGCAAAAACCGCTCCCCTCTGCCACCGCAGTCAAGACGCAGGTTCACATCATCGTGTAGCGCGGACCGTCACCGCCCTGCGGGAAGCGCCACTCGACGTTCTCGAGCGGACACTTGATGCGGCAGGTCTTGCAGTGAAGGCAGTTCGAGAAGTCGATGCGCAGCCGGCCCTCGTCGCGGCGATAGACCTCCGCCGGGCAGAAGCGCGTGCAGGGGCTCCCGAAGCGGCGTTCGCACGCCTCGCATCGAGCCGGATCCACGAGATGCAGATGGCACGGCTGGTCCTCCTCATGCAGCGTGCCGCTCATGAAGACGTCGGTCAGCCGATCGGGGAAGGCCCTGATGGCCGGATCCGCCGCGCACCGGGCCGCCGCTTCGAGCGCACCAGGCCGCAGCTCGCGCATCGTCTCGCTGTCACGATGACGACGGCCGAACATCCAGAAGGGAAACCGCCCGAAGGTCGCCCAGGCGAGACCCGCCATCGCCACGCCGAACGGCGCGCCGCGGGTGAAGCCGCCATGCACGTTCTTCACGCGTCTCACCTCGGCATAGCCGCGCGTCGCACGTAGAAGAGCGTGATAACGTTCACCGACCGCCGCAGCGTCGGCGGATGTCTCGGCGATCGCCGCCGCCGCCGCGATGCCGCTCTCGATCGCGATGTGGATGCCCTTGATGCGCAGCCCGTCGAGCAGCCCCGCCCCGTCGCCGACGATCAGCGCGCCGAGAGCGTGCGGACGCGGCATCGCGTAGAAACCGCCTTCCGGAATCACCTTCGCGCCATAGGCGACGGCCTTGCCGCCGCTGATGTGCCGCCCGACCGCGCCCGTCGCCTTGTATCGACGAAAGATCTCATGCACATCGAGCGTCGCGTCTATGTAGTCGAGTCCGAGCGCGTAGCCGACCATCACGCGGCTGTCGCTCACGTGATAGACGAAACCGCCGCCATACGTCCACAGATTCACCGGATAGCCGAAGGTGTGCATGATCGTGCCGCCAGAGCCAGCGACCGGCTCGGCCAGTTCGATCAGCTCCTTGACGGCAATCGCGTAGCTCTGCGGACGTCTCCCGGCAAGGCCCTTCGCCTCCACGAGACGATCCGTGAGAACGCCTGCGCCGCCTTCGGCGAGCACGGTCACCTTCGCGGCAATCTCCTCGCTCGCGAGATGGTTCGACTTGGGTCGTCCGTCCGCCGCGAGCCCCTTCTCGCCCGTGCGCGCCCCGACGACGACGCCGTCCCGCTCAATCAGCTCGGTCACCGCATAACCGGTGTAGACCTCCGCCCCGAGACGCTCGGCGATCGAGGCGAGGTAGCGAGCCACCTTGGTGAGCGAGCCGACGGGAAAGCCGTGCGCCTGCATCATCGGCGGCACCCACGGGATGGGCATCGAGGCCTTGGCGCCGAAGATGAACCGGAAACTCTCGCGATTGACGTGCGCCTCGACGGGCAGCTTCGCGATCTCCTCCTCCGTCAGCAGTTCGCGGAAGCCAGCGGGATCCATGACCGCGCCGGAGAGGACGTGACTACCGACGGCGCATCCCTTGTCGATGACGACGACACGACCGGCAAAGCCGCACCGCTTGAGCGAAATGGCAGTGGCGAGACCGGCCGGGCCCGCGCCCACGATCAGAACGTCCGTCTCGATCATTTCCGGATCTCCTTGATGAGTGCGGGGATGATCTCGGTCGCATCCCCGACGATGCCGAGGTCGGCGACACCGAAGATCGGCGCATTGGGGTCGGTGTTGACGGCAATGACGCGGTCGGCGCCGCGGATGCCCTCGAGATGCTGGATGGCGCCGGAGATGCCGAAGGCGAGGTAGAGCTTCGGCACGACGGCGCGCCCGGTCTGGCCGACCTGGCGGCTCTGCGGCGCCCAGCCTGCGTCCACTGCCGCACGAGAGGCCGCGACCTCACCGCCGAGAAGATCCGCCAACTCGCGAAGAAGGCCGAACGCCGCCGCGCCCTTCAGCCCGCGACCGCCTGCGACCAGCACCGCGGCCGCGGCGATGTCAACCGCGTCCGGGTCACGCACGGTCTCGACAAGCCGAGTGCGCGGCGCAATCAGCTCCAGCGCCTCGCGCAGGACCTCCCCTTTCGCTCCCGGCCCCTTCTCCGAACCGTTCCTCCTCTTGAAGACCTTCGGACGCACGGTCGCCATCTGGGGACGGTGGTTCGGCGTCATGATGGTCGCCATGATGTTGCCGCCGAACGCGGGTCGCGTCTGGTGGAGGAGCATCTGCATCGCACCGGTATCCTTGTTGTGCGTCTCCTCGATGCGCAGCGCCGTGCAGTCCGCCGTGAGCCCGGTGCGCACGCGCACCGCCACCTTGGCGAAGAACGCACGGCCGATGGCCGTCGCACCGGCAAGGACCACCTCGGGGTGGTGGCGCTCGACGAGCTTCGCCACTGCATCGACGTAGACGTCGGCATCATAGTCGGCGAGTGCGGGACTGTCGACGACATAGACGACATCAGCCCCGGCGGCGACAAGCGGATCGGTCATCGCGGCGGTGACGCCGCTCCCCAGCAGCACCGCGCAGAGACGGCAGCCATCACCCCGCTGAGCCTTGAGCGCGAGTCCCTTGCCAAGCAGCTCGAAGGCGACCTCGGCAATGCGCCCCGCAGTCTGCTCGGAAAACACCCAGATGTCATGATAGCTCTCAAGCCCCTCGGTGCCGCGGATCTCGGTCTTCGTCTCGGCGATCGCATGGAACGGACACGCCTTCACGCAGGCCGAGCAGGCCTTGCAGGCGCTCGGGTCGACCTCAGCGAGCCGGCCGAGGCGATTCGCCCCAGGCGCGTCGACAAGCCGAAGCGCAGCGAAGCCACAGCCATTCACGCACTTGCCGCAGCCCGTGCACTTCGCCCGTTCGATGAGAATCGGCGCATCAGCCATGAATCGCCTCCCGAATCTCATGCGCGAGCGCGGCGGCATCACCCCTCCACTCGATCTTGCGACCTCCGCCCTTCACCGGCGGCGGGAAGATCGTCACCACCTTGGTCGGGGAGCCGGTGAGGCCGATGCGAATGGGATCCGCCGCGATCGCCTTCTCGTCCAAAACCGTGATCTTCGCCTTTGCCGCGCGCATCGCGCCAGCGAGCGGGGCGAAGCGCGGGGGCGCGGCGTCCTTGGTAACCGTCATCACGGCGGGCAGCCGTCCCTCGATCACGTGCTCGCCGTCGTCCATCGACGTCGTCACGCGAAAGGCGGCGTCCGGGGTGACGGAAAGCGCCTTCACGTAGGTGACGAGCGGCAGGTCGAGGAACTCGCTCACGCCGGGCCCCACCTGGGCCGTATCGCCGTCAATCGCCTGCTTGCCGAAGAGAACGAGGTCGGGGCGCCCGCCGCAGGCGGTGCGAATCGCCCGCGAAAGCGTGTAGCTCGTCGCGAGCGTGTCCGCGCCGCCAAAGGCGCGAGACGAAACGAGAAAGGCCTCATCAGCACCGCAGGCAAGCGCCTCGCGCAGGACGGCGGCCGCCTGCGGCGGACCCATCGAAACCGCCACGAGGCGCACGCCGAGCGCGTCCTTCAGCGCGAGCCCCTGCTCGAGCGCGAATGCGTCGAATGGATTCAGGATCGACTCGACGCCCTCGCGCATGAGGGTGTTGGTCCTCGGGTCGATGCGGACGTTCGTCGAGTCCGGCACTTGCTTGATGCAGACGACGACTGTCATGGCCAGTCTTACCCGTGCCACTCGCGGCGGCGCTTCGGGAGTCCTTTCGCGAAGTACTCGTTGGTGATGTTGACGTCATCAACGACCTGGTAGTCGTACATGCCGCAACAGATGAAGTCTGCCCCGCCGTCATACGAGACGGGGAAGGCGCCCTTGGGGTGCTCGATGCCCGCGCCCAGGACCTTGAAGGCGATCCACGGCTCCGGCCGCGTGGCCATGTAGTCAAACACCTCCTGTCGATCGGTGTCCACGAACCGGTTGTCGCACACGCCGATGCCGACAGCGGAAGTCTTGCCGATGTCCTCGCCGAGATGCGCCGTGGGATAGTCGACGCGATGCACGGTCTTCATCCAGAAGTCCGGGATGCAGTCGTGCTCCACGCAGAACTTCACCGTCTTGAGCGCGTGACAGCCGATGCCCACGGGAACGCCCAGCTTGCGCGACTCATCGAGGTATTCGCGGAAGAACTTCCAGTTCCCCTTCGCCGCATTGGAGTCGGAGTGGCCACCATGGGCGTACACGATCGAGGCGCCGTTCTCCACGCTCACCCGCGCCCCCGCGATGACACCGCCTGGGTAGCCGCAGTCGGAGATGAACTGGATCTTGCCGCCCTCCTCGCGCCAGTAGCGGTTTATGACGCGCATCAGCGCCGGATTGGTAAGGATGGTGTTCACGCCGCATTCCTCGGCGATGCGAAAGTTGCGAAATATCCTCTCGTCGGCGAAGTAGGCCTTGACGAGTCGATCGTAGAACCGCATGTCGCGGCAATGCGCCCACCCGCCGATCATGTTGCCGCCGAGGATGAGACGCGAGAGCGTGACGTTGCCGATCTTCGCATACTGGTTGATCGGATGCCCGAGGCCGGCGAGATCGCGCTCCGGCAGGAACGCGGAAATCGCCGGGCCGGTCGCGCGCACGACATCCTTCTTCCGCATCACGCGGGTGTAGGCCGCCGCACCGCCCAGCGCCGCCAGCGACGCCCCGCCCAGAATGAGCTCCCGACGGCTGAGGTTTCCCTCCTTGCTCATGACTCCACCTCCTTCTTGCATACCTTCCGCCTGTCAAACAGCACGAGAAGCAGCATCAGCACCTCGATCAAGTTGCGGTCGATATACATGAAATGGCTCTCGCCCGTATGCCCGAAGTGAGGTGGATTGAGCACGTAGATGAGCAGCAGGTAGATGATGCCGAACACCGCGCCGATGCGTGCGCCCCGACCGAGCATCAGCAGGATGCCCGCGATCAGCAGCCCCCACGCCAGGCATAGGTCGACGACGTCCATCGCCCCGGAATTCCCGACCGCCCGCAGGAAATCCCCGAATATCCAGTGGGCGCAGCGGAAGCAGCCCACCCAGGAGTAGTCCCACACGGATGTCAGCGCCCACACGCCGAGATAGGCGAGATGCCAGCCGAGC
Organism: uncultured bacterium; assembly: GCA_902773015.1. Lineage (GTDB taxonomy): Bacteria > Verrucomicrobiota > Kiritimatiellia > RFP12 > UBA1067 > UBA1067. Next base: position 10,865 of record CACYCW010000054.1, on the reverse strand, counting down.
GCGAAACGCAGCAACGTCCAGACCGGATCCCAGGCCCTCTCGGCCGCGCCGAACGCCTGCCGATGCCATTTCGCAATCGCAATCTTCACTTCGTCTTCTCCTTCCCCTTTGCTCCCTTGGCGGCAGGCGAGGACGGCCCCGGCGGTGTCTTGCCTTTCGGCGCCTTCTTCTTCTGATATTCATCGCGCGTCAGCGTCGCGTCGTTCACCGTCTCGACGATGCGATAGTCGAGGAGGTCGATGGCCACTGCCGACGCACCACCGTCCCTCGCGAAGTGATAGGCGTCAACAGGCTGGAGCGCCCCGCCCGCGAGCACGCGTATCGCCACCCACGGCTCCTTGCGCGTCTTCATGTAGGCCGCAGCCGCCACAGGGTCCTCGCACCAGATGTTGTTGCAGCGCGGCTTCATCGTCGCGGCCGCGTAATTGAGCGAATGATAGGCCAGCACCCAGTAGTCAGGTACGACCCCGTTCGCCACGCAGAACTTCACGGTCGCCACGTCCTCGGCACCAACACCGACCGAGAGTGCCGTCGCCTTGAACGCGGCGAAGATTGCCTTGAGTCCTTCCGCATCGCCCTTCTTCGCCAGTTCGTCGGCAAGCTCAGGACGCAGGTAGACGCTCCGCGCACCACCGTCCGCCGCCGCGCGCGCCTCCTGGGCGCTGGCGCAGTTCGCGAAGAACTTGAGCCGACCGCCGGACTTCCTCGCCTGCTCGAACAGGGAGGAGCGAAGGTTGGCCTCGGCGAAGACCGTATCGATGCCGCACTTGAGGCAGTAGTGGATGGTTCTCTCGAGTGTGGCACCCGAATTGTAGCGACGCATGAACTCGTCCGTCCAGATGAGATCGCGGGCATGGGAGCGACCTGAGATCAGATCGCCGCCGAGGGCGAGACGCGAGATCTCCACGCCGCCGACCGTCGTCCGGTCGGTGAACGGCTTCTTGAGCGCATCGAGCGCGACGAACTTGTGCACCTTGACGGTTGCCGAGGTGACGGCCTCGACGTGCTTGAACGCACCGATGCGGCACTGATGCCAGAAAGCGCCGCCGAACACGACGAGCACGAGGATGCCAGGCAGGAGGGTCCGCACGAAGCCGCGCCAGCACGGCGTCACCGCGATCAGCAGAAGCCCGATGGACTCGATCGCATTGCGCTCAAGGATGAAGAACCGACCGTCCGCACCTGAGAACGCCTCTGCAAACGGTTCCGGCGGCTGGCAGCAGTAGAACATCGCCATCAACGCGATGCCGAAGATCGACGCCACGCGCGCAAGGACACCCGTGATGAGCGAGATGCCGATGAGCGTCAGGCCGATCATCACCGCGTAATCGCCGATCGCGACGAGCCACCCCTGCGAGGACATCCACTTGAAGAGCCCCGCCAGCGGGCCCTGCGCCGCATCCAGGTAGGAAGCGCAGCTCCAGCCCTTCTCCTGCATGAGCTTCCACAACCCCTCGTAGAGGAAGTGCCAGCCGATGGCAATGCGCACCACGGCCAGGAGCGTACCGCCTGCACCTGTCCTGCGTCCTTCCATGTCACTCATGTCAGAATCCTTTCCCTTCCTGCTGGTCGTATTATAGCACAGACGATGGCCGCGAAACAAGATTAGTGCTATGTTTTCCGGCAAGAATATGCTAGGCTTTACACAACCCGGCTATGAGACGGTCAATGATGCGCGTCCTCGAGGTTCCCCAATTTTTTCGGCCAAAATCGCGCGGACCCCTATAAACAAAGGGTGGAATGCGTTTTTTGACGTTGCGATAAGTGGAAAACCACTTTTAGGAAAATTTGGGGTGATTTTGACGATGTGCGTTTTTATGGCTCTGAACACAACGGTACGAGTCAGTCGCATTCGCAGCCGAAGAATCGGAAGAGATCATGCTCCGGGGTTATGTCATCATCGTTGATTCCATTCCACCGTCCGCATCTGGAGAGCAGCATTCTGATTCCATCGGCAATTGCATAGAAATGGAATTCCGGCAGTTTGTGAATTCTCAGCGAGGCATCGGCAATGCTTTTGGCCAGGATTGCGCGTTTGTCCGAGTTTCCGATCCACGTCATGGAGAAGTGAGCTGTGGTCAGGACTATGGCCGCCATGTTCTTCAGATGAGAATATTTGAGCAACTTTCGGAAAGCTTCACGTCGACTCCTGCCAGTAATCCATAGATCATGTCTCCGAGAAACGCCAGTTTCGGCTTGGAAAAATGGGGAGAGAGTTCCCCCAAGAATTTCTTCAGGTTCGCTCGCAGTTTCGCGGCGATTTTGCTATCATTCACTGTGTCGTCCTCCTCGGATGGTGTAACAGCACTCCCAACACGAATCGCGCTCGTGATTTCGTCGATCTTCAGATTGTCATAAACAACGCCAAAATCGACTAGGCAAAGACGCTTTCGACTTGCCGCAGCCTCTTTGCTTACAGGCAAAAGCAAACTTGGCCGCCGCTCATTGTCAAGGGTGAAGGATGGGATGATCTCTATGTTGCGGCAAAGGAAAGTCTTGGTGTTCTGCCCACTGTTGACGAGGCGATATCTTGGGTGAATGACCTCGTCGCGAAAATCGATAAGGCAAACTGACGGCTGCAAAAGTGCCCGAGCTTATCCATTCGTGCAGCAGTATCCGTACAGACACTGTGGATCAAAAAGGTTGGTGATGGCGGGAACAGCAACAGCGACACGATGAAACACCCTTGAAAGCCGCGCGAAGGAGAAGGTCGCGGTCATCGAATCGGTTGATTTGATATTCAGTCGGATTTTGTGATATAATCCCATCCATCTGTCAACCCCAACTCTGGAGAAGATGAGATGAACGCAAAGTCGATTGGATTTCTGCTGTTGGCGGCACTTGCCGCCGAAACCTCGTTCGGACAGCCGTCTGTCGAGCCAGCCGTACCCGACAAGCCCTGGACGCACAATATGTGGCTGCCGCGCTTCGACGCAAAGCGCGAACTTGCCGCGACGGGACGATACGACATCGTCTTCCTTGGCGACTCGATCACCCACGGCTGGGAAAGCGCCGGCAAGGAGGTCTGGAAGGCAAACTTCTCATCAGGACCCTACCGTGCCCTCAACTGCGGCATCTCAGGCGACCGCACCGAGCACATCCTCTGGCGGCTCGACCACAATCAGCTCGCCGGCCATTCTCCCAAGATCTTCGTCCTCATGATCGGCACGAACAACACCGGTCACCATGACATCGTGGAGGAATCGCCGCTCGACACGATTCTCGGTATCCAGTCGGTTCTCGGGCGGCTCACGCGCGACCATCCCGAGTCGAAAATTGTACTCCACCCGATCTTTCCGCGCGGTGCGACAACGAACGACCCGAATCGCGTGCGCAATGACGTCGTCAATTCCGTGATCTGCAAGTTTGCGGACGGCAAACGAACCCTGTGGTGCGACTTCAATTCACGCTTTCTCACCGCAGACGGAGTCCTCGAGAAGTCAATGGCCAAGGACCTTCTGCATCCCGGCGCCGCCGGCTACGCCATCTGGGCCGAGTCGCTTAAGCCCTACCTCGACTTCGCGCTGGGCCGCACGAAGAGACGTCCAGAGCCTCCGGCGCCTCCCGCGCCAACCGCTCTCCCGAAGAGCGGTCCGCGCACCACCCTTCCGGACGTGAAGATGTACTGGCTCGCTAACATCAAGCAGAAAGTCGAGCCTCGCCTCCGCAACAAGCGCGCAGAGGTCTGCGCGAACAGTGAACACTACTACGATGCCATATGGCTCGGCGACTCCATCACCCACTTCCTCGAACGGACGAAGTTCAATGACGTCCGCAAGGAGAAATTCGACGGCTACAGGATCCTCAACCTCGGGTTCGGCGGCGATAAGACGCAAAATCTCCTCTGGAACATCGAGTACGGCGGTTTCCTTGATTGCGTCCACACTCGCCTTGTCACGATCATGATCGGCACGAACAACGTGTTGGAGGACGCGCCCGAGGACATCGCCAACGGCATCAGGGCCTGCCTGGCTGCGGTTCGAAGGAAGCAGCCCCAGGCGAAGGTGTTGCTCTTCTCGATTCTCCCACGTGATGTCGCGCACGGGCGCGGCGAACGGGATTGTCGCCGAACGAACCGGAACGTCGACGAGATCATGCCGAAGATCCTGAAGATCAACGAGCTGATCCGCCCGCTGGCCGATGGCGAAAAGGTCGTCCTCATCGATCTCGTGGCGAAGTTCACCGATGCGGAGGGTCTGCCCGACATCAATCTGCTTCCGGACGGCACGCATCCCGATGCGGACGGTTATCGGCTCTGCGCCGATACCATCCTACCGTATCTGAAGAGCTCCGCAAAGAGACCGCTCGCCAAGTAAGTCAGCCCAGCGTGGCCTTGAGTTCAGCAATCGTGTAGGGCTTGGCGAGGAATGCATCATAGGGATGGGCTGCGAAGGCCACCTTCAGGTCTTCCTCCCGCGATCCCGACGACAGGACGATCTTCGCCTGCGGCGCAATCAGGCGGAAACTCGCCAGGAGTCTCACCGTGTCGATTTCCCCGAGGTGCGCATCCATCAGAATCACCCCGACGCGATCGGCCTGACGGCGAATGAACGACAGGGCCTCATGACGGTCGCGCGCGACATGCGGCGTGACCTTCAGCGCCTTCAGCAGAATCGAGCACGTCTTCAGGATCGCCTCGTCATTGTCCACGATCAGGACGTCCGTCGGCAGCGGCTCCTTCACGCCATCCTCCGAAGTGGCCGGCAACGAGGGGGGTGCCTCCAGGCTCGACGCCGGAAGGAAGATGTGGAAAGTCGTCCCGCGATCCACCTCACTTGCCACCCGAATGCCGCCGCCATGCGCCTCGACGATCGTGCGCACCGTCGCGAGCCCAAGTCCGCGTCCAAGGGATTTCGACGACACGTATGGATCGAAAAGACGCGGCAACACGTCCACCGATACACCCGGGCCGTCGTCGGTGATGCGAATGACAGTGCCTGGCCCCGTGGGCAACGGGTGTTCTGAGCGAAAGGACGCCGCCAGATCCGCCGACATCTCGCAACGCGCCGTCGCGATCGTGATGTGACCGGGACGCGAACCGATTGCCTCGGCCGCGTTCTTCACGATGTTGAAGAGCACCTTCCAGAACTGGTTCGGATCGGCATCAACATCAGGGACATCATCGGCCAGCTCGTAAGAAATGACGATGTTCTTCCCGACAACCCGTTCGAGAAGCATCTGCACATCCCTGACGACGAACGACGGCTTGAGGCGAGTGAGTGCAATCTTGGTCTCGCCGGCGAAGGTCATCAGTTCCTTCGTCATCGCCGATCCACGCTTGACCGCATCGCGAATCGCCGCAAGGCTCGGATCGCCCGCCTTGCCGCCGGCGGATGCCGCAGCACCCTCGACCGTGCTCAGGATCACCGCCAGCACATTGTTGACGTCGTGAGCGATGCCGGCGGCAAGAAGAGTCAAGGACTCACGCTTCAGGAAATCAAGGGCGCGACGCTCGGCTGCCAGGCGAAGTTCATGCTCGGCGAACTCATTCGTCACGTCACGGATGATCGCCAGGGCAAAGCGTTCATCCATTCTGGTCAACCGCACCTCGAAATGACGATTTCTGGCCTTCTCCTTCGGATCCGCGAGCGAAAGTTGCGCCTGGGCGACTTTTTCGCCGGCGAAGACTCGCGAGAGCGCGGCGGTAAACGCGGCGAGACCATCCGCCCCATAGACCGAACCGTCCGGCGGCTCGTCAACCCGGAGGCCCGGCAGGGGAAAGACCCCTTCAGGCTGCTTGGTCAGCGAAACGAGGCGCCCCTGCCAGTCGAAGACCGCCAGCGCGTCCGGGACGCCCTGGATGAGAGCACGCTGACGCAGCTTGAGCTGCCCGAGACTGACCGTGCGCGCGGCAATCGTCTCGAGAAGCCGATTGACGCTCTCGGCCAGCACGGCGAATTCATCGCGTCCGCTCCACTCGATGCGCGGACAGTCTGTGTCCTCGTGACGTTCGGCCAGATAGCGAAGCTCCTTGGTCATGCGCGTGAGAGGATTGAGAAAGAGACGACCTTGAAGCCAGAAGATCGGAATGATGAGAAAAATGCCCGCCATGGCGACGAAGAACGTCAGTCGGCCGAGAGCGGAACCGGTGACACGAGCGAAGGCCTGGGGCATCGAGACGGCAATTGTCGAGATCGTTCCGCCTGCGATGTCCCGCACCGCGAAGATGGCCTCGAACGGTTCCGTGCCAACCTTCCAGAATCCGCCCGAATAGAAATTGAGCGCCTCGGAGAGCATGGGGGCGAGTCCGAACGGGGTCTCGGACGCTGCGGAGTCGCGGCGAACCGAGGCGTCGACCGGACTTGCCACTCCCCTCACCCGCACGTCATACGCAGTGTGCGACTCACCGACCTGAGAGGCGAATTGCGACATGTCGAACGGCGCTCCGATTACTAGCCCCATCCCGGTCTCGGGGCACCTGACGAGCGTCATGTAATGGGTGACACCGCGGAGGCGCATGATACCGACAGGTGGGCGTGACCCGTTCACGGCCAACCAGTGCGACATCCAGCCCGAGATGCGATCGGCATAGGGTGCAAGTGACTGCACATCAAGCTGCTCAATCACGTTGCCGCGGCGCTGCGCGGCAGAGAGAAACACGCCCTTTTCCGAGTAGCCCACGAGCAACGAGACGTCGCGGGCGCTGCCGTCGGCGAGCACCTCGGCGGCCGCGCGCCCGGCGACGAGCCGCTGACCGAACGGCTCGACCCGCCCCGCCGTCGCGTCCCGCATGCGGTCGGCATTCCGATAGGCGAGTCGCGCGATGTCAAGGCCGACGTCCTTCACCTGCTGCTCGGTCTCGCGGACGAGATGAACAAGCACGATGCGCCCGCCGATGTAGAAGATGCCCAGCAAAAGCAGCAGGAAGAAGGCCGTCATGAGGGAATACTGTGTGCGGATCGAGCGAAGCGTCCGCGCGACGCTCCCCCTTCTCTGACGTTGCTCATCTGTCATCGTGTCTGCATCCTTTCAGCGGAAAATGGCCTGTCGGCCCCAGCGACACCCGCGGGCTCGGGGTCTCGTTCGCTTTTCTCCCCAACAACACGACGGGCGATGCGGTCAATCGCGCCGCCATCGGAGCGCAGAAGCTCCATCGTCTCGTTCAGTGCCCTTCTCGCTGCGGCATTCGCCGCGGAATCCGCCAGCCAGGGCCGAACCTGCGAGAGCACGTTCTCATCCGTGAAATCCTCCTGCAGAAGTTCCGGCATCGGACACGGAGTGCCGGCCTTCTCGGCAATCACGTTCGCCAGACCGATATGGCGGATGTCCTTGATGAGGCGTCTCAGGATTGCCGCAAAGAGCCAGCTCACGCGATAGACCAGCACCGTCGGGCATCCCGCGAGAGCCGCCTCGAGTGTCGCGGTTCCACTTGCCACGACCGCCGCGTCGGCGGTGCGCAACGCATCGCGCGCATGACCGCGAACGAGGGCGACCGCAGGGTCGTCTGGCCTATTGCCGTCGCGAGCCGTTGCGAGCCGTCGATCACCGGCCCGGGCCGCCGACATCAGGGCGACAATCTTGTCGTAGGCCCGGGGACTCGCCGCGGGAATCGTGACCTGAAGATCGGGGAACTCCTCCTGAAGCGTTGCAACCACTCTCAGCAGAATCGGCAGGTGCCGCTCGATCTCACCCATGCGGCTTCCGGGAAGGATCGCCAGCCGCTTGACCCCGGAGGCATTCGACGGCTGTCGATCGCTGCCGCCTGCAGTCGATTCGCCTGCCTCCTTCCTCATCTCTTCGACGAGAGGGTGTCCGACGAACGAGGCGAAACCCGGCTTGAACAGCGCAGGCTCGAACGGAAAGAAGCAGCACAGCTCGTCTACCGACGCCTCGATCTTCGGTATCCGTCCCTTCTTCCACGCCCAGACCTGGGGACAGACGACATGCACCGTACGGACGCCGCGCGCCTTCGCGTACGCCGTGAGCCTGAGGTTCATTCCCGGGTAGTCGACCGAGCAGACGACATCCGGCCGCCAGTCATCGATTGCGCGCTCCATCGTGCGCTTGACCCGCAGGAAGTAGAAGAGGCGAAGCAGTATCGGAAAGATGCCGATCACTGCCAGATCCTCAGTTCGAAACCCGTAGTCGGCATAACCGCGGAATTCCGCGCTCGGGCACATCCCCAGGATTGCGATGCGGATGCGCTCGGCGTACAGGAGACCCGATTCCTCGCCGGCTAGGAGCAGGATCCTCATGGCCTGAGTGGTGCGGGCGGCAACCCCGAGTCGATGCCGACGACTGCCATGCCATGGCGGTCGGCGTAGACGACAGACGCCTCGCGGTCGAGGAGCAGGAGGCGTCCGGCCTGGAAAGCAAGCGCGGTCACACCAGCGCGGTGCATCGTCTTCAGCGTCTTCAGCCCCGCGACCGGTATGTCGAAGCGCCAGTCATGTCCCTCGCGCGCGGCCTTGAAGAGCACCGAGCCGCGGCTCAGGCGCCCGGCGCGGAGAATCGCCGCGTTCGTGCCCTCGAACGCCTCGACGGCGAGCACCATGCCGGACTTGACGAGCACGGTCTGCCCGACGTCGTGCCGCCCGACGTCCGCCGCGACCTCGATGCCGCGCCGCACGTCATCGCGTTCCGCATCGGTGAGATCGCGCTGCGTAAGCTGGCCGACGCCGGGGAGGTTGCCGTCCATGTAGCAACTCGCAGGCAGCATCCGCACGCCATGCTTCGCGAGTTCGGCGATGAGTTTGCCGAAGATCGTGTGCGCGTTCTTGACCGGCATCTCGTCGAGCCATTGGCGCAACGTCGGCGCGAGCCGACCGCGAAAAAGCGAAAACGGACTCACCTGCCCCGCGAGAATCGCGCCATCATACCGTGTCGTCTCAAGCCACTCCATCGCACGGTCGAACTCGCTCAAGGCGAAGGGAAAAACGTGGTCGGCCGCCTGACGCGTCGCCCGTACGCAGGAACCCTTCACCGCAATGACATCGACCGTGGCGACACCCGCGCGACGGGCACCCTCCACGACCAGCCGCGGATAGTCCCCCGCGCCCGCCACGACAAGCAGTCTCGAAAGCGGCGCTACCATCCCGTCCGCCCTGTTACCTCACGCCGAAACGGAACTCCGTCGTCGAACGGTATGTCGCCCCGGCGCACACAATCGTCGTCGGCCAGTCAGGCTTGTTCGGCGAGTCCGGTGCGTGCTGCGTCTCAAGCGCGATGCCGCAGCGGAACGAGAGATGCTCCCCGCCCTTCGCCGTCTGGTCATAGCTCGCCCAGTTTGCCGTGTAGACCTGAAGGCACGGTTCAGTCGTCCAGACCTCGACTGCGCGACCGTTCAGCGGGCAGGTCACCTCTGCGGCACGGATGAGTCCGCCCGGCCCGCCGGCCATCACGCCCTTCGTCAGCACCCAGTTGTGGTCGTAGCCCTTGCCGATCTCCAGCTGCTCATCAGGCTCGTTGATGCGCTCGCCGATGCGCATCCCGGCACGGAAGTCAAACGGCGTGCCGTCAACGCGGCGGATCTCACCCGTCGGTATCTGCCCGCGATCCGTCGGCGTCACGGAGTCGGCGTCAATCGTCATCACGTGATCCTCGATCGTCCCGCCGGACTCACCCTTGAAGTTGAAGTAGACGTGCTGGGTTATGTTGATCGGCGTGTCCTTGTCCGGCACGGCCTCATAGTCTACGCGCCAGACGTTCGCCGCGGTGAGAGTGTAGGTGACCTTGACCTCAACACGGCCCGGGAAGCCCTCATCGCCGTCCGGCGAGACATGAGTGAAGACGACGCCCACGTCATCCCCCTTCACGAACGGCTCCGCCACCCACACGTAGGCGTTCCATCCGCGCGCGCCACCGTGCAGGTTGCATCCGATGCCGCCCGGCGCGTTGTTGAGCGCAGGCAGCTGGTAGGCGGCACCATTAAGCGTGAAGCGTCCGCCGCCGATGCGGTTGCCGTAGCGGCCGATGATGCAGCCCCAGTAGGGATCGCCGTCATCCCATCCGGCGGGCGAGTCGAAGCCGACCACCACGTCCTTCATCGCGCCGTCGCGATCGGGCGTGAAGAGACGCACGACCTTTCCGCCGTAGTCGCTCACCTCAAGGATGACACCGCCGGCGCCCCTCAGCGTGAACTTCCTCGCCTTCTCGCCGTACTTGGTCACACCGAAATCGGCGATCTCGAATGATGGCTTGGTCATCTTTCCCCTCCTTGAGTTTCGTTTGCTGTTGACGGCCATCGACGGCTGTCGGGTGCCGCGAAGAAATCCGACTCCTAGCCCTCCTCGGTCACGCGAAGGATCTCCTTCACCGAGGTGACGCCCGCGAAAACCTTTGCCCAACCGTCCTCGCGCAAGGTCTTCATGCCCTTGGAGAGAGAGAGGTTGCGAATCTGCGTCGCGTTCTCGCGGCGGACGATCGCACCCTCGATCTCCTCGTCGACCTCCAGCACCTCGAAAAGCGCACGCCGCCCCCGATAGCCCGTTCGCGAGCAATGATCACAGCCGTTCGGCTCGAAGACCGTCTCCCTCCCGGGCGGATAGTCGAGATTGTAGTACTTGCGGTCGAGCGGTACCTCCCTCTTGCAGTCGGGACAGAGCCGACGGCAGAGGCGCTGACCCATCACACCTGCCACGGCCGAGGCGATGAGGAACGGCTCGACGCCCATGTCGATCAGGCGTGGAAACGCACCCGCCGCATCGTTCGTGTGCAGCGTCGAGAAAACCATGTGCCCCGTCAGTGACGCATTGATTGCGATCTCGGCCGTCTCACGATCGCGAATCTCGCCGACCATGATGATGTCCGGATCCTGGCGCAGAAACGCCCGGAGCGCTCGCGCGAACGTCATGCCGATCTCGCTCTGCATCTGCACCTGGTTGATGCCGGCCATGTGGTACTCGATCGGGTCCTCGGCCGTCATG
>CACYCW010000053.1 GCA_902773015.1 uncultured bacterium | reverse complement strand
GAACTTCACGACCCTTGCGTGCGTCGTGGGAATGTGCTATACTGTCCACATTACAGGCATAAGTGATCGTCAAAGGAACGAACATGAGCAGGAAAATGATGGCATTGGCGGGCGTGACCCTGGTGGCGCTCTCGCTCGGGGCACAGCCCAGCGCGCCGCGCTGCGAGATCTTCGACGACGGCGGGTTCTTCGTCGGGTGCAACTACTGGGCGCGGCACGCCGGCATGTACATGTGGAGCCAGTGGAAGCCCGACCTCGTCGAGAAGGAGCTCGCCGAGCTCTCGCGCAACGGCGTTGAGGTGATGCGGGTCTTCCCGCTCTGGAGCGACTTCCAGCCGCTCACCGGAGACTGCCGGGCCGGCGGGAGCTACCGCAGCTTCCGCTTCCGCGACAACCGTCCGCTCCCGAACCTGGCCGGCGTGGATGACGAGATGATCGCGCGGTTCGCGTGGTTCTGCGATTGCGCCGAACGCCACGGTATCCGCCTCATCGTCGGCATCCTCACCGGGTGGATGTCGGGTCGGCAGTTCGTGCCGCCGGTCTTCGAGGAGCGCAACGTGCTCTCCGATCCGGCCGCGGTCATGTGGGGCACGCGCTTCACCAAGTACTTCGTGAAGGCGTTGAAGGACAAGAGGGCGATCGTGGCGTGGGACTACGGCAACGAGTGCAACTGCATGGGCGCGACCGACCAGGCCGCGTTCTACAACTGGATGGATCACATCGGCATGGCGATCCGCTCGCAGGACTCGACGCGGCCGATCGTCTCGGGGATGCACGGGCTCAAGACGAGCGAGTCCGCGGCGGCGCCGATCCGTCTCAACGCCGAGGTCTCCGACGTGCTGTGCACCCACCCCTACTGCTTCTACGTGCCGGGCTGCGGCAAGGAGGCGTTCAACACGATGCGTACCGAGTTGCATCCGACGGCGGAATCGCTCCTCTACCGGGATCTTGGTGGCAAGCCGTGCTTCATCGAGGAAATCGGCAATCTCGGAACCAGTTGCACGTCCGACGCGCGCTCCGCGTCCGGGCTGCGCGTGACGATGTTCAGCGCGTGGGCGAACGACCTGAAGGGCTGCCTCTGGTGGTGCAACTCCGACCAGGAGGGGCTGGAGTTTCCGCCCTACGACCTCACCCCGAACGAGCGCGAGCTCGGCCTTCTGCGGACCGATTACACGCCGAAGCCGGTGATGCGCGAGATGCAGGAGTTCCAGCGCTTCCGCGCGTCGCTGCCGTTCCGTCGCCTGCCGCGGCGGCGCACGAACGCCGTCATCGTGATGCCGGAGAAGCGGGACGGGTGGGAGTCCGCCTTCGGCGCCTACCTCCTCTGCCGTCAGGCGGGGATCGATCCCGTGTTCGCCGGTGCCGAGCACGAGCTGCCCGACGCGCCGCTCTATGTGCTCTGCTCCGACGCGTCGAGCGACGCCTACACCTATACGGCGCAGCGGCGCGTCCATGCGAAGACCGCGGCCGGTGCGACGACGCTCCTGCTCTACTCGGGCGCCTCGCGCCTGACGCATCTCCGCGAGTACGCTGGCGTCGAGGTCGACTACTGCGCGCTCACGTCGACCCGGCGCACGATTGAGCTCACCGCCTATCCGGGGTGTCCGCTGCAGGTCGAGGATCGCGCCACCTGCCGGCTCATCGCCCGCGAGGCCGAGATGCTCGGTCGCGCGTCGAACGGCGAGCCCGGGCTCACTCGCTTCCGCCACGGCAAGGGCTGGACGCTACTCGCGCACGGTCCGCTTGACCGCCTGACCATCGACCGCACGGACGCGCTCACGGGCGCGCACGTGATGCCCTACTACCTCGTCTTCCGCGTGGCGGCCGAGATCGCCGGGTTGAAGGGGGTTGTCGCGAAGGGCGACTGCCCGTGGGTCGGGCTCACCGAGCATCCCGCCGGCGACGGGCGCACGATCGTCGTCGCCATCAACTTCGAGCCGCGCGCGATCACCTGCCCGATCAAGATCGACGGCGCGCTCGGAGCCGTCTGGCGCGGCAAGGTGTCCGCCGAGCGCATCGAACTCGCGGCGAACGAGGCGGCCGTCTTCGAGGTGACGTCCCGCTAGGCGATCGGAGGGACATCCACCATGTTCGAGGACAGCGTTTTCGGGCGGCTAGACCCGCGGCTTTGCCAGGCGGTGCGGGAGGCCGGCTACGTGCGGCCGACGCCCATCCAGGAGCGCGCCATGCCGCATCTGCTCGATGGACGCGACCTCATCGGCATCGCGCAGACCGGCACCGGCAAGACCGCCGCGTTCATGCTGCCGATTCTCCATCACCTGCTCGCCGTGCGGCGGCCGCGACACATCGGCCACCCGCGCGCGCTCGTTCTCTCGCCGACACGCGAGCTCGCCGCGCAGACGGCTGAGAACGTGCGGCGCTATTCGACGCACTGCGATCTGCCGTTCGCCTGCGTCTTCGGCGGTGTATCCCAGTTCGGGCAGGTGAAGGACATCAAGAAGGGCGCGGAGACGGTCATCGCATGCCCGGGGCGGCTCATCGACCTCATGAGCCAGGGCATCCTCTTCGTCGACCAGGTGGAGTGTTTCGTGCTGGATGAGGCCGACCGCATGCTCGACATGGGCTTCCTGCCGGACATCAAGCGCATCATCTCGAAGCTCCCGAGGGCGCGGCAGTCGCTCTTCTTCTCCGCGACGATGTCCCCGGCCATCTCCCGCCTCGCCGGCGAGCTCGTCGACGATCCGGTGCAGGTCACGATCGATCCCGAGACGCCGACGGTGGAGAAGATCAACCAGCGCGTAATGCTCGTCGAGAAGGCGCAGAAGGACGCGCTGCTCATCCATCTCCTGAAGACGCATCCCGAGTGGACGAAGGTGATTGCCTTCACCAAGATGCGCCACGGGGCCGATCGCGTCGTGAAGAAGCTCCTCCGCGCCGAGGTTCCGTGCGCGGCGATCCACTCCGACAAGACCCAGGGGCAGCGTACGCGCGCGCTCGACGGCTTTCGTCGCGGGAAGGTGCGGGTGCTGGTGGCGACGGACATCGCGAGCCGCGGCATCGACGTGCCCGACGTCTCGTGCGTGATCAACATGGAGCTGCCGCTCGAGACCGAGAGCTACATCCACCGCATCGGCCGCACGGCACGTGCCGGGGAGTCGGGCGCGGCGATCAGCTTCGTGACCGGCGAGGAGCGCGGACAGCTCAAGGCCGTCGAGCGCCTGATTCGCAAGACGATCCCGATCGACCGCGACCAGCCGTTCCACTCCGAGACGGCCGACCGCAAGACCGGCCGCCAGGACCAGGGCCTGCCGCAGCCGCCGTGGGTTCACCCGGCGAACATCAACCGGAACAACCGCAAGCGCCAGAAGCATCGATCCTTCCACGGGCGTCGTCAGCCCGACTTCGGACAGAAAGGCGCTTCGGGAAAGTAGTTGACAGAGGGGAGGACATGAGAATGAGGAGGAATTTCGGAATGCGACATGATGAAAGGGGAAGATGAGAACATGAGGGTCGGTGGAATCTTCAGGTCTTTTCTGCTGACGATGCCGCTTCTTTCCGCAGTGGCCTTCGCCGAGACGAGCGAGATCAGGGTGGACCTGAAGCTTGACGGATCCGACTTCGTCTCGGGCGAGCGCATCCGCGGGGTGGTGGATATCGCGAACCCCTCGCCGGAGCGCATTAGCGTCGGCTACTCCAACTCGCGGGACAGGTTCTTCATTGAGGTCTTCCGCGCCAGCGACATGCAGCAGCTCACGCGCGTGAGCCGGCATCCGTTTGTCGCGAGGTTTCGCATCGATTCAAGCGAGGGACAGAAGCTTGAGACCTTTCTCGGCGATCATTACGGCCTGCGCGAGCCGAGCCGCTATCTCGCGAAGCCGGTGCTGGTGCATGACGGGGTGCGCTACGAGGGCACCTTGCGCGCCTTCGACATCGTCGAGGGCATCCATCTCACTGGTGCGATGCAGATGTTCAAGAACCACAAGGGACTTCAGCGCGAGTTCGCGCTCGTGTACTGGTCGCGCAACAACTCCGAGCACCTCTTCCTGACGGCGCGTGACACCGGCACCTCCAGACGCCAGTGGGCGACGCGCGACCTTGGTTTGATCCTGCGCATCGAGACGCCGTCACTGAGCGTCATGCCCAAGGGCGAAGTCGTGGTTCTTCATCGGCTGAATCGCGACCAGTTCGTGCGCAGCGAGTTCTGGAGCCTGCCGGACGAGCTTGAGTTCCGTCTCCAGGAGGCCGTGAGCGATCCGGAGACCGCCGGCACGGCGCGTGTGCGCGAGCTGTACAAGGAAGGCGGAGTGAAGCCGAAGGAGAATCCCTGGTGGAAGTTCTGGTGACGAACGGACAGGGCGGAACGGGAAATCCTGCTGAATGGACATTCTGGGAATAGAGACAAGCTGTGACGAGACGGCGGCAGCGGTCGTGCGCGACGGGCGGGATGTGCTTGCCAATGTCGTCTACACGCAGATTCCGCTGCACCAGCCCTACGGGGGCGTTGTGCCGGAAATCGCCTCTCGCGCGCACATTGAGAAGATCGGGGCCGTCGTTGGCGAGGCGATGAGACGTCACCGAGTGGCGGTTGGTGAGGAGGCGTCGATTGATGCTGTGGCGGTTACCTACGGGCCTGGACTTTCGCCGGCACTGCTCGTCGGGCTCAATGCGGCCAAGGGGCTCGCGAAGGGCCTTGGCGTGCCGCTCATCCCGATCAACCACATAGAGGCCCACCTGCACACGCCATTCCTTTTCGACTCGATTGCAGCCGACGGCTCTCGACAGCAGTCGACGGCCGTCGGCGACAGGGCCTCGACCGGCCTGTGCCCCGCCGAGGCGATGCCGGCCTTGGGTCTCGCCATCTCCGGCGGTCACACCTGCCTCGTCGACCAGCCGGAATATGGCAGCTACCGCATCATCGGGCAAACGCTCGATGACGCGGCGGGGGAGGCGTTCGACAAGGCCGCGAAGCTGCTCGGCCTCGGATACCCCGGAGGTCCGAAGATCGACAGAATCGCGCGGGAATACGTCGAGGACTGTCGACAGCAGTCGAAGGCGGTCGATTTCATCGCGTTCCCGAAGGGGCGTCCGCGCGAGGGCGTGACTGCGCTTGCGGGGCTGCCGGCGGACCTGTGCGTCTCCTTCTCGGGACTGAAGACGGCGCTTCTCCGGTACGTGCAGCGCGAGGGCGGCCCGGAACGCCTTGCGGCGGAGGGGGGGATTCCGCGCATCGTCGCCTCGTATCAGGAGGCGATCGTGCAGTCGGTCGTCGACCGCGCGCGCACGGCGCTGCGGCGCGGTTCCTATCGGTCGTTCATCGTCGGCGGCGGCGTGTCGCTCAACTCGCGGCTGCGTGCGGCGCTGAACGAGCTCGCCGCTGCCGAGCGCGTGAGGCTGCTGATGGCGCTGCCGAAGTACTGTGGAGACAACGGCGCGATGATTGCGGGTCTCGCGTTCTTCCGTCGCAATCGTGTCGAGGACGCGATGTCGCTCGATGTCAATCCGTGCCTGGAGGTCGGTGAATGAAGGTGTTCTGGTCGATCGCGTGCGTCACTTTCCTCATCCTCGCCGGTGCGGCCGTCTGGATGGGCGGACTCAACCAGGATGAGGGCTGGTATCTCTACGCAGCGAATCTCGTCGCGCGTGGCGAGGTGCCGTATCGTGACTTCTTCTACACGCAAGGTCCGCTGATGCCAATCGTCTATTCCGCGTTCACATGGATCTGGCGCGAGTGGGGGCTCCTGGGTGCACGCATCTTCACGCTTCTCATCGGCACGGCGGGGCTTGTCTTCGCGATTGCGCTCGCGCGGCGGCTTGCGCCCGAGGGACGTCGCGGCACGGCCGGGCTCGTCGCCTTCCTGCTGCTCGGTGGTAATCTCTACCACCTCTATTTCCAGGCGATTCCGAAGACGTATGCGCTCGCGGGGTTCCTCGTAATCGTGGGTTTCTATCTGCTGTCGATCGTCGCCGTGCGTGGCAGGTGGGCGCTCGCGGCGCTTGCCGGTCTCGCGCTTGCGTTCGCGGCGGGAACGCGCATCAGTCTTGGGATGCTTCTTGTCGTCGGAGGCCTTTGGCTGCTCGGAACCAGTCGGTGGAAGCCGCTCATCGCATTCTCCATCGGTGGTTTTTTCGGGCTCGGAATCGTCTACGGTCCGTTCCTCATCGATGCAGGAGCCCGCGAGGGGCTGTTCGCCGCGCAGGCCTATCATGCCGCGCGTGGCGGGTTCGATCCCGTCTGGACGATCGGCTCGTTTTCGCGTCTCGTGCGCTGGTACCTGCCGACGTTCGTGACGCTCGGTCTGTGGCTGCTGACATCGCGCGCGAAGGGCGAGAATGTGCGTCCGTCGAGTTTCGCGTTCGTGACGCTTGCGGGGTTCCTCGTGGTCTTCATCGTGCAGATGTTCGCTCCGTTCCCGTACGAGGATTACCAGGTGCCAATCATGGGACTGCTCACGGTCGCAGCCGCCGCCGGTTTCGCCTCGCTGGGGGGCGTCCCCCATGGAGCGCTCCAGGCCCCCTCAGCTCCCTCATGCCCCTCAAACCTTTCCAATCCTTCAAGTCTCTCAGGCTTCTTACCTCTTCTCGTCCTCGGCATGGTGCTCGCCAGTTCCTTCGGGTCGCCGCTTCTCGAGGAATGGTCCACGAATGGCAAGGACCGTTTCTGGTCACTCAAGAAGGAGGCCTACGAGCTGCCTCAGCTGCGCGAGGTCGCACGGCGCATCGAGGCGCTTGATCCGGGCGGCACCGAACTGCTCACGCAGGATCTCTATCTCGCCATCGAGACTGGGCGCACCGTCCCGAAAGGGCTGGAGATGGGGCCGTTCTCAATCCTGACGGATGACGAATGGCGCAGGCTGCTCGGTTTCGCCAAGAGTCCCATTGCGGCCATGTCGGGCTATGCGTTCGCAATCGAGCCGCCAAAATGCAATGAGCGTCCGCTCGAGCGGCAGCTCGAGTACTGGGGGATCCTGAAGCGGAACTACGAATTCGTGGAGCGGGTGGACGCATTCGGGCAGAACTCGACGCCGCTCCTCATCCTGAGACGCAAATGACAGCCGACGAGATCAGGGAGCGGATCATCGATGTCGTCTCGCGCAACGGCGGCCACCTCGCGTCATCCCTCGGCGCGGTTGAGATTGCCATGGCGCTCGCCGAGACGTTTGATCCCGCGCGTGACCGCGTGGTGTGGGATGTCGGTCACCAGGCCTATGCCTGGAAGCTCCTGACCGATCGGCGCGGGCTTGGCTTCGACTCGCTGCGCCAGCTCGACGGCATGGCCCCGTTTCCGAACCCATCCGAAAGTGTTGCAGACGCGGCGGTCGCCGGGCATGCCGGTGTCGCGCTCTCGGTCGCGGCGGGACTAGCTGCGGCACGGGACCTGAGGGGGACGGATGAGAGCGTCATCGCGGTCATCGGTGACGCGTCGATCGCGAACGGGACGAGCTTCGAGGCGCTGAACACCGTCGCGACGGCGACGCGCAAGGTGATCGTCGTACTGAATGACAACGAGATGAGCATCTCGCGTCCGGCGGGTTCGCTTGCGAAACTGTTCGGACGACTTATCACGAGCATCCGCTACAACCGCGTCAAGGCGGCGGCGGAGAGCGCGGGCCACCGGCTGCGGCTCACGTTCCTTCGCGGCATCTACCATCGCATCGAGAGCCGCATCAAGAGCTGGTTCCTCAGCAATGCCGTGTTCGAGCACTTCGGGCTCAGGTACATCGGACCCGTCGACGGGCACGACCTCGTGAAGCTGAAAGAAGCTTTCACGGTGGCGAAGGAGGACAAGCGTAGCGTGCTCGTGCATGTCGTCACGCGAAAGGGCAAGGGCTACGCGCCAGCTGAGCGAGAGCCGACGAAATTCCATGGCATCGGGCCATTTGCCCGGGCATTCGCCGCTCCTGCCGACGGTGACGCTTCATTGAAGACGCGGGGATGGTCTGAGGCGATGGGCGCGGCGCTGGTTGCGGCTGCACGGCGCGACACGCGCATCGTCGCACTCACCGCCGGCATGAAGGACGGCACCGGACTCGTCGACTTTGCGCGGGAGTTCCCCGACCGTTTCCACGATGTCGGCATCGCCGAGGGGCATATGGTCGCGTTCGCCGCGGGACTTGCGGCGGGCGGTCGGCGTCCCGTCATCGCGGTGTACTCGACCTTTCTGCAACGGGCGATCGACCAGGTGCTCCACGATGTGTGCATCTCGAACCTGCCGGTCATCTTCTGCGTCGATCGCGCAGGCGCTGTCGGTGCCGACGGGGTGACCCACCAGGGGCTCTATGACATTGCGATGCTGCGGGTGATTCCCAATCTCACCATCTGCCAGCCCTGCGATGCGGCCGACCTGGAGGCCTTGCTCGCCGAGGCGCTCGAGCGAAAGGGGCCGACGGTCATTCGTTATCCGCGTGGTGCCGTGCCGAGGGGCGTCGTCGGCGAAAATCGTTCGCCGAAGGCCATTGACGGCGGTCGACGGCTTTCGAGGACTCTTATCGAAGGGGAGGGGCGTCTCTCGATCTGGGCGACTGGCGACCAGCTCGCGAAGGCGTGCGCGGTTGCCGAAAGACTGCCGGGCTCCTCAGTTGTCTTTGCACGCTACCTGAAGCCATTTGACACCGAGCGGATTGCGTGTGATCGCGCCGCGGGGCGGCGCATCGTCTCCATTGAGAATGGTGCGGTCGCAGGCGGCTTCGGTGAGGCAATCGGCGCCGATCTGAGGTTCGGCTGGCCTGATGCCTTCATCCCCCACGGTTTAGTCCCCGAGCTTGAGAGCCGATACCATTTTGATGTCGATTCGATTGTCGCCGAATGCAAAGGAGACTCACATGGCTAGGATACATGGCGTCGCGGGCGAATGGGCCCGTGTCAATGGCACGGTTCTCGGGCTGTGGCCGCTCTTTCTGGGCGTGTTCGCTGCCGGGGCGGCGGTGCCGCTCGTTTGCATCGTGCCGCTCTGGGGCGGTTCCCTACTCGTCGTCTCGCTCGCCTTCATCATCTGGAGCCTGATGGTCGGTCTCCGGCGCGTCGAGCGATTCTTCAAGGGTGCGCGCGGAGAG
>CACYCW010000052.1 GCA_902773015.1 uncultured bacterium | reverse complement strand
GGTGCGACTAACTGGGATCGAACCAGCAACCTTCGGCTTCGGAGGCCAACGCTCTATCCAATTGAGCTATAGTCGCCTTAATCGTCGGATATTATACCATATTTTTTCGATCGTGTTTCCATGATCTTGTCGAACTCGTCCTCGTCGGCGTAATCCTCGAGTTCCTTGGGACGATCCGGCTCGATCATCAGGTAGCGGAGGGCGGCCGTCGCGATGCGCTTGAAGACGGGCCCCGCCGAGTTGCCGCCCTGGTGAAACTTAGTGCGCTGGTCGAAGTCAAGCGTGACGAGCACGACCAGCCGCGGCTCCGATGCGGGCACAATGCCGCAGAACGAGGCACGATAGAGTCCCACGAAATACCCTCGTCCGCCCGGAATCTGCTTCTGCGCCGTGCCGGTCTTGCCGGCGACCGAGTATCCGCGGATCGCCGCACGCCGCGCCGTGCCGCGCGGCGAGGCAACCTCAAGCATCACATCGCGCATCACGCGCGCCGTGCGTGCGGAAATCGGCCGTCCAAGTGGCAACGGAGAGCGGTGCAGCAGCTCGATTCCGTTCGCCTCGACGATGCGATCGACAAGATACGGACGCATCCGCAGTCCATCGTTCGCGATTGCCTGATAGGCGCTCGCGAGCTGAATCGCAGTCACCGCGACGAACTGGCCGATGCCCGCACGCGACCACGAGGCCTTGTCCCACATGCGCTTGTTCGGGTCTGGCAGGATGCCATACTGCTCACCGGGAAGCTCAATACCCGTCTGCTCGCCGAAGCCGAAACGGCGCATATACGTCCAAAGACGACGCGGGCCGAAGTCGTAGGAGAGCTTGCCGATGACGATGTTGGATGAGTGGACGATCGCGTCACGCACGGTCATCGTCGGCTCCCAATGGTGCGATCCGTCCCCAGGCAGGCGGTAGTAGCGGGAGTCGTCCCGCGAGGTGCTGTAGACCGTCCCCGGCGACACGAAACCCGCGTCGATCGCGGCGGCGGCGGTAATAACCTTCATGACGGATCCAGGCTCGAAGTTGAAGGCGACGGCGCGGTTGATCTTCACCGAGTCGCTTGTGCGCCCGTAGCGGGCGGGATCGAAGTCGGGCAACGATGCCATCGCAAGAATCGCGCCGGTTCGGGAATCCATCACGATGCACCAGCCGCTCCCCGCCCCGTATTCGGAGAGCCCCCACTTGAGCGCGTCCTCCGCCTCGAACTGGATGTTGTGGTCGATCGTGAGGTAGACATCCGCTCCCGGAATCGGATCGATGGAGACCTTCCGCTTGTCGTAGAGCTCGCGCCGACGCGCATCGCGCATGCCAAGGATGGTGCCCGGCGTACCGGTCATCTCGCGGTCGAAACGCTGCTCGATGCCGGCGGACCCGACCTGCTCGGCATTGACACTCCCGAGAACGTGCGAAAGACGCCGTCCATGCAGGTACTGCCGCACCTGGCGGTCGCAGATCGCAACGCCCGCGACGAGCCTCGAATCGGCAAGTGTCGCGTAGACCTCCGGATCGGCCGAACGCGCCAGAAGCTGAAAGCGCTTCTCGGAATGCTCCGCCATCGCCTTCACCTTGCGATAGTCCAGCCGGAGCGCATCCGCAATCGTCTTGATGATCGCCTCCTTGGGCCGGCGAGGCTCCCCGCGGCGACGCACCACGGCGTTCGTGAGCGTGACTGGATCGAGGTGGTACTCCCAGAACGGGACGGACTTCACGAAAGGATAGTTCTTGCCGTATGCGGAATAGATCGAACCCCGCCGCGCCTGCAGCTGCTGCTTGAACACGTAGTTCGGCGCATCAACCTCGCGGTCGATATGCGATCGGACGAGCTTCTGCGAACAGTAGGCCGCAAAGCCCAGCAGAAGAAGGACCGGCAGCCAGAACCGGCAATTCTCCCCCCGCATGGGCATCAGTCAGCGTCCCCTGGGACGACGGTAGCCGGTGCTCCGCGAAAGCGGGCGTTTCATCGTCGGCGACACGCTCGCGGTCCGCGCATTGACTCCCAGCTGCCGGGCGCGCGCCAACGAGAGCTGCCCTGGGAACGGCGCACCGTCCGGCCGCATCCGCACCGTCTGGTCGGGACGCGGCATTTTCATCTTAAGACCATGCCGCCACAGGGCGGATTCAATGTTCTCCGGCGTCTTCATCGCCTCCCAGCGAAGTGACTCACGAGTGCGCGCGTCCTCGAGCTTGGCGAGCTCGCGCTCGAGCACGCCCTTCGTCTTCAGAAGCTGCGTGCAGCTGGAGGAGGAAAGGAGGTTCAGGATCACCATGATGAAGAAGAAGATGATGATCGCGCCGAAGTACATGGTGTTGGTCGCCACGACGGACATCCTCTTCTCGATCTTCCTGTTCTTTCGCATCTCGACGTTCACTCCTTCTCGATGACCCGAAGCCGCGCACTCCGGGCCCGTGGATTCAATCGTCTTTCCGCCTCGCCGGGAACGACGGCCCTCCTCGTCACCGCACGCGCCCGTGGCTCCGCCCCCTCCCATTCCGCGCCGCCGCCCTGCAGCGAACGCAGACGACCGACATGCGCGGCGAAGAAATGCTTCACCGTGCGGTCGGTCAGACTCTCGAAGGTGATGATCGCGAACCTGCCACCCGACTTCAGGATTCGCATCCCTCCCTCGAGTGCCCGTTTGAGGCCGCCCATCTCGTCATTCACCTCCATGCGGAGCGCTTGGAAGACACGCGTGGCCGGATGGTGGCCACTGTGCCTTCCGAGAAGCCCCCCGATGAAATCCGCGAGCTGAACGGTCCTCTCGAACCGCGTCCCGCGTTCATCCCTGGCCCGCACGATCGCTTTCGCAACCGAACGCGCCCTAGGCTCCTCGCCCCATACGCGGAAGATCTCTTCCAACCGTTCCGCGCTCTCGAAATTCACGATGTCGGCTGCCGTCACCCCGGCCGACCGATCCATCCGCATGTCAAGGGGTCCGTCGCGGAGAAAGCTGAACCCACGTCCGGCCTCATCCAGCTGAGGACTTGACACACCCAGGTCCAACAGGACCCCATCGACTTCCTTCCAACCGTTTTCATCGACAATCCTTTCAATGTCACCGTGGTCGCCCTTGACGACCTTGATTTCCCCCGCGGCAGAGACTGCCTCGTCATCCCGGTCGATGCCCAGCACCTCCCCTCCGCGGCGCGTAATCTCGCGAGCATGCCCACCGCGACCGAAGGTCCCGTCGACATAGCGACCGCCGGTCTTCACGGCCAGGGCCTCCATCGATTCCTCCAGAAGAACAGGAACATGGCTCTCCATTTTCCGCATCCCCCGTCAGAAGCCAGCAACGGCCAGAGCCTCGCGCAGCCCAGTCTGGTCGACCGCGTCCGCCGGCGGAAGCGCCGCCGGATCCCACAGTTGAATGGTGCGGACCGCACCCTGCATCGCGACAGTCGTC
>CACYCW010000051.1 GCA_902773015.1 uncultured bacterium | reverse complement strand
CTTCGTGTTCATCAGCATCTCGACCCACGCATAGCCCGTCTCGTTCGCGTCCGCCGGACGGAACGTCGTCACGTTCGGGATCGTGCGAATCGCCGCGAGCTGCTCGATCGGCTCATGGGTCGGGCCGTCCTCGCCGACGTAGAAGCTGTCATGCGAGAAGACGAAGATCGACGGCACGTCCATGATCGCCGCGAGGCGAATCGCCGGGCGGCAGTAGTCGGAGAACACGAAGAACGTCGCGCCAAACGCCCGGAAGTCCTCGTAGGCGGTGAGCCCGTTGACCATCGCGGACATAGCTAGCTCCCGGACGCCCCAGTGGAAGTTCCGACCCGAGAAGTCCTCGGCGGAGATCCAGCCGTACTTCTTGAGCCCGGTCTTGTTGGAGCCCTCGAGGTCGGCGGAACCGCCCACCAGGAGCGGGAAGACATCCGCCAGCGCGTTCATCACCGCCCCGTTCGCCGCGCGCGTCGCGATGGGCTTGGCGGGGTCGAACTGCGGCAGCGCCGCAAGCAGCCGCTCGCGCGTGACGGGCGCTGGGGTGGGGGCGGCCTTGGCGAGTTCCTTCTCGGCCCGGACGTCCTTGTTGCGCCAGCGGTGGCAGAGCGCCGCGCGCGCCGCGAAGACATCGTAGACCTCCTGCGGCACGTAGAAGCTCTTCGCGGGATCGAAGCCAAGCGCGGTCTTCGTGCCGGCGACCTCCTCCGGGCCGAGCGGCGCGCCGTGACAGCCATGCGTGCCGGCCTTGGTGGGCGCGCCCTTGCCGATTGTCGTCTTCGCGATGATCAGCACGGGCACGTCGAGCGTCTTGACGGCCTTGCGGTAGGCGCGGTCGATCTGGTCGTAGTCATGGCCGTCGATCTCCAGCACCTTCCAGCCGTATGCCTCGAAACGCTTGCGCGCGTCGTCGCGGTTGGTGTCGGTGACGTGTCCCTCGATCTGGATGTCGTTGAAGTCGTAGATGACGGTGAGTCCGCCGAGGCGCAGCGTGCCCGCAAGCGACGCCGTCTCGTGGCTGATGCCCTCCTCCATGTCGCCGTCGCCGCAGAAGACCCACGTGTGATTGGGACGCTGCTTCATCCGCGCGCCGATCGCGAGCCCGACGCCCATCGCGAACCCCTGGCCCAGGGGTCCGGTCGTCACCTCGACGCCGGGCATCACCCCGCGCTCGGGATGTCCGGCGCAGCGGCTGCCGAACTGACGGAAAGTCTGCAACTCCTCCATCTTCAGTCCGCCGGTGCCGGAAAGATGGGTGAGCGCGTAGACCAGCGAGCTCGCGTGGCCGCCCGAGAACACGAGCCGGTCGCGGTTCTTCCATGTGACGTCCTGCGGATCGACGTTCAGATGACGAAGCCAGAGGGTGACGGCGAGATCCGCCATGCCCATCGCCGCTCCGGGATGCCCAGAATTGGCCTTCTCCACGATATCCGCGCAAAGGCAGCGGACCGTGTCCGCCGCCAGCTTCAGCTGTTCGTTTGTGACCTTCATGTCTTCTCCTTGAAATGGTTGACGGCAACAGACGCTTCCTCATCGGAACATGATCACGGCACCGCGAGGAATCCGCAGACGCAAACCGGTCGCGGACTGCACGACCTGCGCCCCGGCGAACTCGGGACGCGCCCCCGCGCCCGTGATCGTGATGTCGCCCGCCGCAAAGGCGCCCTCCACCGAATCCGCCGCGATCAGCGACAGGTTGCCCCTGCCGCCCGCGTAGTCGGAAATATCCACCTCGAGCTTCGCGCCCTCGGCGATGACCAGCCGACCGGTGCGCGCCGTGCCGACGCCATTCGCGCCGAACACGAAACGGGCGACCGACGCCGTCTGGTTGGAGAGGACGATCGCCTTTGCCGTCAGGCTGCCCGCCGGGCCGATCTCGAGCGTACCGCTGCCATCCGTGCCGACGTAGATCGGATTCACCGCCGTCAGCGTGCCGCCGGCGACCGTCAGCTGACCCACGGCGTCATGCCGTTCGTCATAGCGTACGTTGATGTTCCAGTAGTCGCTGTACATCGCATATGACCCGCTCCCGACCTGCGTGCGCAGGTTGACGAAGTTGTTCGTGCGCACGCCGCCCACGAAGAGCGGCGCCCCCACCGTGCAAGTGCCGTTGGAGATGATGAAGCGGCCAGTGCCGCCGGCGACGCCAATCGCGGCCGGATTGTTCGTGGCGTAGAGCGTACCACCGCCATAAACGTCACTGATGTTCATGTGCGCATTGAGATCCGCGTTGACCTTGACCTCGCCGCCGGTCTGGACGACCTCGCCATCGGCGCGCCCGTATCCGACGAAGAAGATGCCGGACTCGTTCTCGAACGTGCCGCTCGAGACCTCCAGCCGTCCGTGGATGTCCTGGTGCTTCGTGTACCACGCACCGAAGGCATCCCCAATGCGCGTGCCATAGGGAGCGCTACAGCCCCAAGCCGGTGAAATCGCCGCCGCGCCGGTCACCTTCAGGGTGCCGCCCTTGACGCGCACGACGCCTGTGGCGGTCGCGGCAAACTGAGATGAGACACCCCCTCGCGCACGCGTGCCGACGAAGAGCCCGTAACTGCCTGCGATAAGGGTTCCGTCCGAAATGTTGAGCTCGCCGGTGGTGATCCGCTCGTCCGTCCCCCAGGTCGCCCCGACGAAGATCGAGAAGAATGCTTGCGTGCTGGCATCTTTCGAGTGAGCCTGATCGCTGTCGAGGTTCACTATGCCGCGACCGCCATAACCGCCAATCATGAGATTGCCGTACTTGCTGCCCGTACGTGTTCGCGCCATCTTCGCATGGTCGGCGAACGTGAGCGTCGCCACCTCGCCCGGCGCATTCGCGAAAACATAGAAAGAAACATCCACATCGCCATAGTTTACGTCCAGCTGCGCGTTATCGCGGAATGTCGTCAGCCCGGAGCCCAGGGTAAGAAAACACCCGTATACTTTGCCGACGACAGTGTTGGTGCCGTGCCAGCCGCGCAGGACGGCATTGCCGGAGAAGTCGACCGACCCTCCGCCAAGATTGATCACAGAGGCAGACTGATGATGCGTGACGAAATCGACGACGCCATCCCCGGAAGCCTCAAACAGCCCGCCTTGGAGAATGTCCACGCGCTCCAAGCCATTCGGGTTGTCCCGCGGCGAGAGCATGCAAGTGCCGCCCGCCACCGTGAAGCGGCTCGTCACCGAGCTTGCCGCGCCGCCGATGACGACGCGCCCGCTGAAGTTGGTGAACGACGTCGACCCGCTCGTGACGAACTGCCCGCCGTCGGTGACCGTGACGACGGGGTCGGAGAACGTACTCGTCACGGCCGCCTCGTTGCTGAAGACGTACGCACCGCCCGCGCCGACCGAGAACCGCCCGCCCGCGCCAACCGCGAGCCCGTTGCCGGCCGAGGAAAGGCTCACGCCGTCGCCGACCGACAGCGTCGCCGTCGCCGCGTCCTGCGCGTTGCGGAGCATGATCGACGGCGCGACGGGGATCGAGGTGTCCGCCGTCACCGTATAGGAATCTCCGCGCGTGGTGATGCGCGCCTCATGATCGACGGTCGGAACGCCGGCCGTCCACTTCGCGCTGTCGCTCCAGTCGCCGCTTGTCGCGGTCTTCCAGGAGGTCTCGCCCAAGGTGGTGACCTCGCCGCTTGCCGAAACCTGGGCGGGTTTGCCGTTGACGGTGAGATAGGCCGGGGCGTCGCCGGCGACGAGCCCGGTCACCGTGACGGAAGCCGGCAGCTCCACGATCACGAGGTCGAGGGTGCCCGCCGTGCGCGTCGGCGCGGCGAACGTGACGTGCACGTTCCGACCGACGCGCATGGCGCAGGTGCCGCCGGTAAGGGTCACCGGAGGCAACGCGACCTCGCGGGCCGCCTCCTCTTCCTGCAGATCCAGCGTGCCGCCGGCGAAGATGAGCGCACTCGAGTCCGCGATCGAGGCACCCGCCGCCAGCGCCAATGTGCCGTTCATCAGCTTGGTGGTGCCGGTGTAGGTGTTCGAGGCGCTCAGGGTCCACGTGCCGGCACCGCGCTTCTCGAGGTTGAGCACCTGGTCGTCCGCCGTGTCGGCGAGCACGCCCGCCCACTCGGCGGGGGCGGCGACGGACGAGTCGAGCGCCAGCGTGCCGGACGCACAGTCGACTCGCACCGGCGAGGTGAGGCGGAGCAGTCCCGTGCCCGCCTGCTCGATGACGCCGATCGAGGAAAATGATGCCGGCATCTCGGTGTAGGCCCGCACAGCATTGGTTATGACGAACGGCTTGTCGCTTTCCTCGCCCGTACCGACGTAGAGCAGCCGCCCGTTGCCGGTCAGGGTGACCTCGCCGAAACCGATGCGGCTCGCATTCGTGTAGACGCCGTCCGTGTTCGCGCGCCCGATCTGCGCGGTCTTCAGCGTGCCGCAGACGATCTCGACCGTGCCGGTCGCGTAGTTCTCATCTCCCAGCAGTTCCAGCACCCCACTCGGGTTGTTGCCGACGGTATAGCCCGGATACCAGTCCGCCGGCTTGTCCCAGCTCGTGCATCTCGCGCTGACGCGCGTCGAGATCGAGAGGTTGGCTCCAATCGCTTCGGGCGTGTTATTCCAGCGCGGAGGGTTCTCGGATGCCCTGAATCTCCCGCCTCCGAACAGCACCTCGCCCTCGCCGCTGATGACGAGCGGATAGATGAGGTTGAAAAGGCCGTAGAGCGGCACGGAGCCATACAGACGGCCATTGGCCGTTATCTCCACCTGCTGCGCATAGGTCGTCGTGTAGCGGTCCGCGACAATCTCTCGCACGCCCACGATAGTGTCGATCACCAGCTTGCCGCTCCGATCGAATTTCATGAAAATATGGATCGAGGGTTTGACTTCGACCGTTCCGGCAAGGCGAATCTTACCTGCGCCGCAACACTCGAGCGCCGCCTCTGACGGATCGGTGCCCGTGTAGCCGCCATACGCGTTGATGACGAGCTCGGTCGGCGCATTGTTCGTGATCGCAATGCGCGGGCGGTCGTTGTTACTGCCTCCCCAGTAACTATGGTTGCCGCAGGCCAACATGAGCAGTCTCGCCGTGAGGACGGGCGGCTGCGTGCCGAGGACGGCGAGCGCACCGGCGTGCTCGATCGGCAAGGTCTGCGTGCCGCTGGTGCCGAGCGTGAACTGCTGAGAACCGGTGAACTCGAGGTAGCTGATGTCCACGAGGCCATCGAGGTCGATGGTCGTCTCGCCCGCACCGGTCAGGTTCGAACCGTCGAAGTAGGCGCTGGTCGTGAGGCGCAGCGTCGCGTCGGTGTCAGGGAGCGGCGAATCACCCTCGACGAAGCCGGGCACGATGCGTTCGGCCCAGTTGTTGCGGTTAGTCCAGAACCCGTTCTCCTCGCCGGTCCAGTGAGCAGACCCGACGGCGGCGCTCGCACCGGTCGCCAGTGCCATCACCGTCACAACCACCATCGTCTTGCTGCTCATCCTTGTCACTCCTTGTCTGAAGAGGTGATTGCACCCCCACCTTTCGCGCCGTCCAGAGCCAAGCCACACGGCTTGAGCTACCCGCCGGACACCTCGCGCCAGCAGAGGAATCACAACGCGAGAATTATACCAAATCCCTCCCCTTCGCACAAGTGGGGGAAGTTTCTTTGGAAAAGTCGCTCCAATCTCCCGGCTAAAGCAGATCCATAGCCGACACGGCAAAGGCCGTTTCTAGCGGCATTCCCTGCCCACCGACAAGGTAAGGCTTCGCATGCGGATACTTGCGGAGGAACTCACGCATGCCGGAAATGCTGTCGGCGTCTGCACTCTTCACTTCAATCGCGGCAATTTGATCGTCTCTGCGAAGCACATAGTCGACTTCCTTGCTGCCGACATTCCAATACAGCAGCTCAATGTCCCGACGGTGAACCTGCGACATGAGTTGCGCTCCTACGGCCGATTCGACGGCATGTCCCCAGCGCTCCGGATCATTGCGCAGCTCGTCAGGCGAACACGACTGCATCGCGGTCCGCAGGGCATTGTTGCAGACCGCAAGCTTTGGACTGGACGAGCGGACACGCAAAGGTTCGTCGTACAGCTTCTCAAGCCCTGTCAAAAGCCCAGCCTCGCCAAGCAGCCTGAGGTAGTGGGCAATCGTTGTCGTGTTCCCTGCTTCCTGCAATTGACCAACCATCTTCTGATAGGAAAGTATCCTGCCAGAATAGTTGCAGCCAAGAGCGAATGTCTGGCGCAGCAGTTCCGGCTTGGCGACAGACTCCAGCTGCAGAATGTCCAGCGTGATGCTCGGCTCGATGATCGCATCGCGAACGTACTGCTTCCAGCGTGTGCCATCCTTGCGTAAGTCCGCCGCACCAGGATAGCCGCCAAACAGAATGTAGTCCTCAAGCGTATAGCCGAACGCCGCTTGCATGTCCGCGAACGACCAATGCCATACGTCTATCAGCTCAAATCTCCCGGCCAAGCTCTCCTCCAGACCTTTCTGAAGCAGCAGACGCGAACTTCCAAGAAGACATACTTTGAGATCCACATGATGAAAACTGTCCTCATCCCACAACCGTTTTACCGTCTCTACCCATCCCTTGATTTTCTGGATTTCATCGACGATCAGCAAGTGCCCACCTTCTGCTTTCGCCTTTGCCCTGGCCGCATTCCATTCCGAGATCAGCCATTCCAAAGGCGAGAGCCCCAATCCCTCTGCCAACTTATAGGTATATCCTCCGCGAAAATCCGCAACAGCCTGCTCAATTGAGGTCGTTTTGCCTACCTGACGCGGACCTGCAACAACTTGAATCCGCTTGCGTGGCTCAAGCAATCGCTGCAGAATCACATCAACAACCTTCAATTTGTACATTTTTAAACCGCCTTTCGGCATTTGTACACTGCATTGAGCAATTTTACTCAACACGATGCGCAAATCGTATCATACCTAATCAGCAAAGTCAATGGTCCTTCATTGCGCAACGACATTGACCGAGGTGCTCGATGGTGCAATGCCGTCTTCCGAGGACGCCGTGACGGAAATCTCGCCGGACTGCCCGGGGACGGCGCGGATTATCGCTTGCGCCCAGCCGTTGAACGTCCGGCGCTTCGGTAGCCGGAAGTCGTCGAAGTCCGTCTCGTCGCCGTTGTCCGTCGCGACGATCACCCCGGGGCCTTCCACGGAAAACACGACCGGGACCTTCGCGTCCGGGACGACAAGTCCATCCGCATCCCTGACGCAGACGTTCACGTAGCAGACGTCCGCCCCGTCCGCCGCGACCGTCTCAGTCTCTGCCGAGACGAACAGCCCGGCCGGCGCGCCGGTTGTCTTCACCCTGTCCTGCGCCCACACCTTGCCGTTCCTGTACACTACCACCTCAAGCGTGCCGGGTTCATAGCGCACGTCGTCCCACCGCAGGCGGTATGCGCGGTCCCACACGCCGGGCTCCTTGCGACGGCGGCCGAGGGACCTGCCGTTCAGGAACAGCTCGCCCTCGTCGCCAGACGTGAAGACATAGACCGGCGTAACCTGCCCTTCGCGCCCGCGCCAGTTCCAGTGCGGCAGTATGTGCGCCATCGGCAAGTCGGGG
>CACYCW010000050.1 GCA_902773015.1 uncultured bacterium | reverse complement strand
GCGGTAGGTGATGCGGCCCTTGCCGAGATCGTAGGGCGAGATCTCGACGGTGACCTTGTCGCCGATCGCGATCTTGATGAAGAACTTCCTCATCTTGCCCGAGATGTGCGCGAGCACCTCATGCCCGTTCTCGAGCTGCACCTTGTACATGGTCGCCGGCAGAACCTTGGTGACGGTCCCGACGATCTCGATTGCCTGATCTTCTTCCTTTGCCATTCGGTTTTTATCCCCTTTGATTCAGAAACTTGTGTATTGTATCATTTTCCGTCCCATCGCGCAACCGCGAATCCGCAGCCACCGCAATGGTCAAAGTTAATCACCGTGACGGCCTTTTTCACTTTTTTGCACGGGTGCGGTAATGGAGGCTGTCGCCGCGCTGGCCGTAGGCGATCGTCTCGCCGATCGCCTGGAGCCGGCGCTCGAGGCAGCCGCGGCAGAGCGCCGCGTTCTCGTCCAGGCAGGGTTTGTGTGCGTAAAGCTGGTAGCTGCGGCGGAATTTCGTATCCGTGATGTTGGGCATGACCACGTTCGCCCCCGCCCGGACCCCCTGCTCGCGTCCGTCAGGAGCGAGCGCCTGGAGCGCGGTCGCCGCGGCGATGTTCACGTCATGCAGGTGAAGGCGCGTGACGGCAATCATCCGGAGACCGAGCGACAGGCGCCGTTTGGCATCCATCGGCTCGTCGCCGAGCGGGGTGTCTGGATGGGGAATGAACGGCCCCATGCCGATCATGTCCGCGTCAATTTCGGCGAAGAAGCCGATATCCCGCGCGAGATCCCGTATCGTCTGCCCTGGCAGTCCGCACATGACACCCGTCCCGACCTGGTAGTCGCAGCGGCGCAGCGCCGCGAGGCACGCGACACGACGGTTCCAGTCGTGATCGGCCGGATGGATCCGCGCGTAGAGGTCGGGGTTCGAGGTCTCGATGCGCAGCAAGTAGCGCACCGCACCGGCCTGGCGCCACCGCCGATAGGTCTCCTCAGTCTGCTCCCCGAGCGACAGCGTCACGCCGAGGTCGAGCGGCGCAATGCGGCGCAACACGTCCTCGATGAAGGCCGTGTGCGTCTCGCCCTCGATCTCACCGGACTGGATGACGAGCGAAGCGTAACCGAGACGAGCGTCGAGCCGTGCCAGGCGCACGATATCATCCGCCGTGAGCGTGTAGCGCTCAAGATTCGCGTTTGAGCGGCGGATGCCGCAGTAGCGACAGTCCTTCACGCAGACATTGCCCGCCTCGATGATGCCGCGCAGGGCGACCGTGCGCCCGCAGTAGCGCTCCTTCAGCTCGCGCGCCGCGGCGAAGAGCGCCGCGAGCTCGTCGGGATCCTCCAACGAGAGGAGCGTCGTCCGCGCGTCCTCGTCCAGGGCCTGCGGACGAGCCTTCGCCTGGTCCAGCAGGTCGGTGAGGGCTCTCGAACCGCCTCCCATCACGCCTTGGCGCGACGCGGATCCGAGTCCTTCAGCAGACGAACCCGACTCACGGTCACACGCCCATTGCGCGCACCGTGCGCAAAGAGCAGTCGGCACCCGCCGGCCTTCGGCTGTCGATACTCGAACACGTAGCGCATCACCCCCGAATCGCCCAGCGGCGAGAAGACCGGTGCGGTCAGCTTCTCGCCGGACACGGCATTTACGACGCCCAGATCGAACGGCGCGCAGTCCTCCGGCAGCTCGGTGCGGACGTCACAGGCGAGAATGAGCGACGAACCAGCGGGGGCGACGGTCGGCGGCAGATCCATGAACCGGCTTGGACGCATCGCCAGCGGGAACTCCCCTTCCGACCACGGCCGATCGAGGAGCGTCTCCGCGATCTCCCGAGGCGTCGGCACCGTGAAGTCAAGCGTCAGTGCCTCGCCAGGGATACCGTAGGCATTGAGCGGCTGCGCCTTGAGACGGATCCGCTCCCCGGGCTCGAAGAACCCGCGACTGAAGGCGACCTTCACCTCGGTCTCGCAATCCTTGAGATGGTAGTCGCCGAACACCTCGCGGCGGGTGAGCGGCGCCCAGCCTCCGTCCGCCGTCTGCCGCTCGATCGTGACCCGATGCAGGAAGGCCCGCGGCCGGTCGGCGACCTCGGGGAAGGCGAGCGTCAGCGTACCGTGACCATCCGCAACGACGGAGAGGCGCGCGTCCTTCGGATA
Source organism: uncultured bacterium (assembly GCA_902773015.1). Classification (GTDB taxonomy): domain Bacteria; phylum Verrucomicrobiota; class Kiritimatiellia; order RFP12; family UBA1067; genus UBA1067. The sequence goes on along the minus strand of CACYCW010000050.1, from coordinate 3,188 downwards.
CTGCGGAACGGCCGCGCGGGCGCGCTTGCGCTCCACCGTGTAGTTCGCGGTCGCGGCCGCGAACGGCAGCGCCACGTTCCAGGGCGCATCGGGCTCGATCTCCTCGCCGGTGCGCACGTCATGCCGGTGGACCAGCAGCCGATCGGAAAAGACATCCACCGTCAGCACGCCGTACTCCGACTTCGAGATGCAGCGGCTGTTCACCGGAATGCCACCCCAGACCTGGAGACACCCGGAGTTGATGACCGTGAAATCCTTCTGCCAGATAAAGAGGTCGTTGCGCAACGAGCCGTGCACATGCCCCGAGAAGTCGACGACCTGCGGATGGCGGTCGTAGATCTCGCGCTGAAACCAGGAACCCCACCGCCAGCTGTTGTAGACGGTTCCCGACGGCGGCACATGGCTGAAGACGAAGATCGGCTTGCCGGGGTGGTCGGCGATCGCGGTGGATATCATCCGCTCAAAGGTCTCTGGACGGTCGAACTGGTTGAAGACCAGCATCGGGATGCCGTGGAACTCGAATGCCGTTGTCACCGGATCCTTCGCCTCGAGCAGCCGCCTCACCTCGGCGAAGGCGGCATCGGCGTGCCTGGTGGTGTCCTCGCGCGGCGCGCCGGGCATGAACTCGAACGCGTCATGCCAGGCGTAGACCCAGATCTCACGCGGACGCAACGCGGGATCGGGATACGTCTCGGAATAGATCTCGCGCAGCGCGCGGTAACCCTCCGGATAGTAGTGGTCGGCGATGTCTCCGTTGTTGACGATCAGGTCGACGCCGATGCGCCGGAAGAGCCCAAGCGCCGCCTGGACACGGCTGCAGCTCTCACGGGTGCGCCCGACATGGGTGTCGGTCATCACGCCCATGCGGAAGAGCGGCCGCTCGTCCGCCGCGAAGATCCGGCCCGGAACCGGTGCGAAGGCGAATGCGCCCGCCGCCCCGATGAATGCCCTGCGGTTGAGATTTCCGGTGTCCGTCATATCCTTTTCTCCTTGCTTGCGTGTGAAACGGTTAGTATGAGCACCATGCCCTTGCCGCGGGGCTCGAAGGCGAGCGTGGCGCCAAGACGACGGGCCCGCTGGCGCATGCCCTCGATACCGAAGTGCCCCTCCCTCGCCCCAGGCGCGGTCGCCGGGTCGAACGGCGTGCCGTCGTTGGAAAGGCGCAAGGTCCAGCCGCCTTCCTCGCAGGCCTCGGACTGGAGCGCGATGCGCTTCGCCCCACCATGCTTCACGGCGTTGCCGATCGCCTCGCGCACAATCAGGCTCAGGTCGCGCATCGCCGCCGCGTCCAGGCGCGCCGGCAGCCCCTCCAGCCGCGTGTCAACCCGATAGATGCCCTTTGTGTTCTCATCGTGCGCGAGCTGACGCAGCATCGCCGCCGGCGAGAGCCGCATCATGTCGTCGTTCTTCAGGCCCCACACGATGTCGCGGATCTCCCGCTTCGCACGCACCAGCACGTCCTGCGCCTCCTTGAGCCGGTTGACCTTCAGGAGCATCCCCGCCCCGACGAGATGCTGCTCGATCGTGTCGTGGATGTCATCCGCCATGCGCTTGCGCTCCGCCATGATCGTGCGCGTGCGGAACATCCCGCGACGCTGGCGGAAGATGACCGCCGCGAACGCGATCAGGATGAGCGCCAGCACGGCGAGCGCCACGGTGATGCCGACGGTGAACTCTCGGTTCTTCCGCGCGACGAGATAGGCGAGATCGGGCACGAGCTCGATGTCGGCGGGCCGCGACACCTCGATCTTCACGCCGATCACATAGCCGCCGCGCCCGAGCAGTACGGACTGGTCGAGCATCAGCTCCGCGACGCCGGTCACGCGCACCTTCGGGTGCGTGCGCTCGCAGTCGGAGAGAAACGGCGGCAGCTTGCCGGCCATCACGTTCACGGGCACCCCGTCGACGTTGATGGCGAATCCGTTCTCCGTGCGGCCGATCGCGCGCCCTTCCGTCACGACGCGCAGCCAATTGACCCCGTTGTGCGCATGGTCGGCATCCGTCAGCTGGTCGCCGCCGACGGAACGCGCCTGCGGGATCTTGCCCGCGCCGCTGCGCTTCCACTTCTTCGCGACGAAGACGACCCAGCCGCCCTCGAGCGACGGCGAGCCGGTCACGGCGACGCGATCGCCGACGGCGGGCAACTTGCCCCGCGCGAGGATCTTTAGCCCGTCGTCATCGCGCTGCAGAAAGAAGGCGCCCGAGCCGGCGTGGGTGACCGTGCCGGAGACCTCGGCCGTGTCGCCACCCTCGGCAAGCGCCTCGCCGATGCGCGCGATCACGCGGGCGCGCACCTCCGCAGCATACTCGCCGATCGTGAGCTCGCGCGCCGCACACGCCGTCCCCGCCGCCACGAGACCCAGCGCCAGCGCCACCAACCGGGCGGTCTGCCCGCCCCCTTTCACCACTTCACCCTTCACCTTTCGTCTCTACTTCACCTGCGTTCACTTGCTCTCGGTGGAGTCGATCCAGCGGCCGCCGAGCGCCATTGCGACGACGGAGAAGGCGAAGTTGGCGATGCGGTTCACACTCCCTTCGGGTTCTCACCGTACTGGTTCGCGCCAGGCGTGCTGTCGAGCAACATGAGGACGAGCAGCCAGATGCCGCCGATGAACGGGACAAGGCAGATCAGGATCCACCAGCCGCTGCGATTCGTATCGTGCAGGCGGCGAACGCACACCGCGAATGACGGAAGGATCGCGGCCAAGGCATAGACGAGGGCGAGGACGAACGGCAAGCCAAGCAGGCCGTCGAGGAACCCCGCTGCGAAGTAGGCGATTGCGTTGAACAGGACGAACAGCCAGTATTCCTTGCGCCGCGCCCGTCCGGAGAACGTCGCATACTTCTTCCAGCAGTTTATGAATTCGTTCATTGTCTTTATCCTTTCTTTTTTTGTTTTAGCGATGTACCTTCAGACGAACTGTCGCCCACGCGGACAGCAATCCACCCCAATGCTGCATATTATACCATACCGCAGTCAGATTGTGTTGCGGCGAATCATTTCACCTCGAACATGCAGCCGTCGTTCGCGGCGATTTCGAGTTTTCCGTCCACGTAGCGCCCGTTCCAGACCGTTCCGACGGTTCCATCCACTGCGACGTGGACGCTGACCGGCTCGGGACGCGTGTTGAGCGCGCACACAAGCCGCGAACCGTCCGGCCGCGGATGCTCGGTGAGCACCAGCCGGG
>CACYCW010000049.1 GCA_902773015.1 uncultured bacterium | reverse complement strand
TCCGCGCGCGCTCGTAATCGCGCCGACGCGCGAGCTCGTCATACAGATCTGCAAGGACGCCGACGCGATCGGCAAGTACACGGGGCTCAGGTCTCTCGCGGTTTACGGTGGAATGGACTACGACCGCCAGCGCCACGAGGTCAAGTCGGCTCCCGTCGACCTTCTTGTCGCGACGCCCGGCCGTCTCCTCGACTTCGTGAAGTCGCACGTCATCGACCTTTCGCACGTCGACACTCTCGTCATCGACGAGGCCGACCGCATGCTCGACATGGGCTTCATCCCCGACGTCCGCCGCATCATGAGCTATCTCCCGCCGAAGAACCGGCGCACGACGATGCTCTACTCGGCGACGCTCGACGACACGGTGATGCGCCTGGCGATGAACTGGATGGAGGAGCCGTACAAGGCCGAGGTCGAGTCCGAGACGAACGCGACCGACACGGTGAAGCAGGTCGTCTACGTGATCCGTGCGGTCGACAAGTTCAAGGTGCTCTGCAACCACATCGCGCTCCATCCCGAGGCGCGCACGCTGATCTTCTGCAACCGCAAGTCGACGACAGAGGACGTGTACGAGTCGCTCAAGGTGCGGCACGTGTCGGTCGAGATGCTCTCGGGCGACGTCAACCAGAACAAGCGCCTGCGCGTTCTCGATGCGTTCCGCGACGGCGAGGTGAAGGTGGTCGTCGCGACGGACGTCGCGGGGCGCGGCATCGACATCAAGGGCCTTGAGTACGTCATCAACTTCGACTTCCCATACGAGGCCGAGGACTACGTGCACCGCATCGGCCGCACGGGGCGCGCCGGTTCGACCGGCGTCGCCATCTCTTTCGCTGACGAGTTCGAGAGCTGCCAGATCCCAGACATCGAGAAGTACATCAACGAGCCACTCAAGTGCACGGTGATCGGCCCGGACGATCCGCTCATGAAGGAGATTCCGGCGCGCGGCGCGCGGCTCGGCGCTGTGGATGCCGCGGCCCTCGCCGCCGTCGATGCGCGCGAGGCGGTCGGCGAGGAGGAGAAGGCCGCCGCCGCCGCGATGACCGGCGTCGCCGACCGCGCCAACGCGGTGACCGGTTCCGGACGACCGGCGATTCTCAGCACTGTCTGTCCGCAGCGCGAGCTGCCGAAGTTCGAGCATGCGCTCGAACCGAAGGCGCCGCCGCCGGACGAGACGGACGTCTACTCGAAGCCCGTCGAGCAGAAGGAGAAGCTCGCGGAGTGGAAGGTCGACGGCCCTTCATGAAGAACTCCAGGCTGACGCTCTTCCTGCTTGTCCTCTGCTTTGCGCTGTGGGGTGTCGTGAACAACATGTCGGACAACCTCGTTCCGGCATTCCAGCGCATCTTCACGATGGACCAGTCGAAGGCGGTGCTGGTGCAGGTCGCCTTCTACGGTGCCTACGCGGTGTTGGCGCTCTTCACCTCGATCCTTGTTGAGGAGTTCTCGTTCCGAGCGGGTGTGCTGATCGGGCTGGGGGTCTACGTGTGCGGGGCGCTCCTCTACATCCCCGCCTGCCTCCAGCAGAGCTTCGACTTCTACTTCATCGGCATCTTCGTCGTGGCGGGCGGGTGCGCGATCCTCGAGGCGTCGTCCAACTCGTGCATGCTGGCGCTCGGCGACCCGAAGACCGCCATCCGACGGCTCAACTTCGCGCAGGCGATGAATCCCGTCGGGTCGATCGTGGGCATCTTCCTCGCGCAGAAGCTCATTCTCGCCCACCTCAACCCGACGACGGTCGAGGAGCGCCTCGTGATGCCGCCCGAGCAGCTGCGCCCGATTGTGCACAACGAGCTCATGTGGATCTGCGTGCCCTACGTGGGCCTCTGCCTCATCATGATCGCGATCTGGATCTACTTCGCCCGCACGCCGATCCGCACCGCGACCGAGGTGACCGCAGTTCGCGCGCCGCTTCGCACCCGCCTCGCCCACGTGGCGAGCGCGATGGTGCTCACGGCCGTGCCGTTCGCGGTCACCGGGTGGCTCTTCCCCGACATGGACAAGCTCGCCTGGATGCTCTGCGGCATGATCGGCCCGTTCAGCTGCATCCTGGCGCTGCCCTCCTACCGCGCCTCGTTCCTGGCGCTCGTGCGCACGCCGCGCTACGTGTTCGGCATCATCGCGCTCTTCGCCTACGTGGGCATGCAGATCGCGGTGTGGACGTGGATGAACGCCTACTGCCAGAAGGAACTCGGCCTGCCGCCGGATACCTCGGCGACCTACTACATTCTCGCAATCGCCTTCCACATCGCCAACTGCTGGGGCGCCTCCTACGCGATGAAGTGGATCGCGCCGTGGAAGATCATGGCGACCTACTGCATCGGCGGCCTCGCCTGCTCGCTCGGCACGGTCTACCTGCCCTCGACGGTGCTCTTCAGCGTTGCGGGCCTGCCCTGGTCGGCGAACGTGATCACGCTCGTCGGCATCAGCTTCTTCATGGCGATCCTCTTCCCGACGATCTACGGCATGGCGCTCGGAGGACTCGACCCGAAGTGCTTCAAGCTCGGCGGCCCCGGCATGATCATGGCGATCCTCGGCGGTGCGGTCATCACGCCGTGGATGGCGAACGTGATCAGCGCGAAGGAGTCGGTCTTCTTCTCCCTCGTGCCGATGATGGACTTCACGTGGGACGCGAACCTGCGCACTTCGTCCGGCGCTCTCCGCGCCTCGTTCTTCATCCCGGCGATCTGCTTCGTCGCGATGTTCGTATACGCCGTCGCGTTCCGCGGCAGGAAGACTCGGGGATGAGCGAAGCTGGCGTCGATCACGTCCTGCGCGTGACGGACATCACGCGCCCGCTCGAGTTCGATCTCTCGCGGCCCCTGGAGATCGAGGTCGGCTGCGGCAAGGGGCGGTTCCTGACGGCGCGGGCGAAGGCCCACCCAGAGTGTGACTTTCTCGGGATCGAGCGGATGCTCGAACGCGTGCGTCTTTTCGACGGCAAGTGCCGGCGGGGCGGCATCGACAACGCGCGCGTACTGCGTCTCGAGGCGCTCTACACGTTTCATTACCTGTTGCCGGCCCATCATGCGCGCCGAGTCTACGTGTTCTTCCCCGATCCCTGGCCGAAACGCAAGCACCACGCGCACCGGCTCTTCGGCCCGCTCTTCCTCAACGCGCTCTGGAAGCGCCTCGAGATCGGCGGGCGTCTGGAGTTCGCGACCGACCACGCGGAGTACTTCGAGACCGTTCGCACGTGCTTCGCTGACGATCAGCGGTTCGAGGAGGTTGAGCCCATGCCGCGTCCGCCGGAGGTCTGGACGGAGTTCGAGACGATGTTCCGAGAGCAGGGGCTGTCGATCCACTGCGCGGCCTGGCGGTCGCTGCCGGCGGACGACGCGCCGCTCGCCCCGCTGACGATCCCCGCCGAGGCCGAGCCGCGCGAGGGCATCGCCCGCCGCGCACCGCGAGACTGACGGGTCGCCGGCTGCGTGGCGCTCGGACTGATGCTCGCGATGCTGGCGGCGCCCGCCGCCGTGAAGATTGTTTTCCGCATGTTGCGGGGCGGCCGCAGCATACCCTGGGGGTGTGGCGGCCGCCACCC
>CACYCW010000048.1 GCA_902773015.1 uncultured bacterium | reverse complement strand
CCTGACACCCCGGTTCTGGACAGGCAAATCTTAGCGTCGATCCACCGATTTACCTCCAGAAAACTGGTTTAGTTCTGGAAGCAACGCTTGCTGCCGCCAGGCGGCAGGTCAGGCGAAGCTCTTGCAGACCGTCTTCAGCGTCGCCTCGCAGTAGCCGCAGTGCACGCACTCCCGCGAGCAGGTGCCCGTCCGGTCGAACCAGTCCGCCGGGAACGCCGCGTTGTCGATGAAACGCGGTGCGAAGGCCGGCGAGAAGCCTGGCTCGAGAAGGTCGAGCAGGTTCCCCTCGAACGAGCCGCGCTCATACGCGCCAATCACCATGCCCGGGTTCCCGTGCTGCCGCGTCGCCAGCTTCACCACGTCGACCAACCCCTCGTAGCGAGCGAGATCCTCCGGACGTATCCATGTCGCCTTCAGGATCTCCACGAAGTTCGCGGGGTCGCGGTAGAGCGTCCAGCAGAGATGTGGGCTCCACCCCTTCACGTTCTCGAGCCGCATCGCCTCGTCGGAATGGGCGACCAGGTTGTCGTGAAAGGTCTGCCACGGGCAGTTCCTGAGGCACCCGGAGTTGGCAAGCACACAGAGGCGCTTGCCGTGCGCACGGCACCAGTCCGAGAACCGGCGCACTGTACCGAGATCGCGCTGTACGTCGCGTCCGAGGTAGTATGAATCGAAGAGCGGCGCGAGATACTCGAAGGCCTGAAGCGTCGTCAGCCGCATGTTCACCGAGGCGCGCACCTCGATCTCGGGGAAGATGCGCTTCAGGGTGCGCGCGACAAACGGCGAGGCGACGGTCGCGATCTCGGGCTTCAGGCCCCAGGAGACGAGCCGTGTCACGATGTCGATGACGTGCCCCTCGAGACGGCTGCTCATCGCCCCCTCGCCATAGCAGTTGGCGTTCAGCAGCAAGTCGAGCCGCACGCCCGCCGCGCGAAGGCGCGTGAGGTCGCGGCGGAGAGCGAGCTCAAGCTCCTCCAGGTCGTCCTCCTCCTCGTAGCCGAGGCGCGGACGCCCCGACGGCTCGTCGACCCACGGAAAGTACACCTCTCGCACGGCGGGATGGGCGAGGGCGATCTCGGCGAACGGCGCGCCGTCGGCGAAATGCTGATAGCCTGCGGCGAGCGGGATCATCTGATCGTCACGAGCAGGTACTCCGCGAACGGCGGCAGCGAGCCGTCCGCCGGCAAGTCCCTGACCGCCGCCGCGCTGAGCGGCTCCTCAACGGTAGCCTTCGCCCCGGCGGGCAGGACGAGACGCGCACCGGTCGGCGGATGCGCCGGATCGTAGTTCAGGAGATGTACAGCGAGCGCGCCGGACCTGAGGCGGCGGTACTCGGCGAAGACATGGGGCGGCAATCCCTCGAAGCGCACGGGCGGGGCCCAGCCGACCTTTGCGAGATCGGCCATCAGCGCCCGGCCGCCGTCCGCCGGCGGCGGCACCGTGTAGCACCAGCCGAGGTCGGCGCGCGGGATCGAGTCGGCCTTCGCGCGGACGGCGACATTGGACAGTCCCTTCAGCTGCGGCAGGAACGTGTTCACGCGCCGCTGCGCGTTCCAGTCGTCGTAGCGCCCGGCGTCGCCCGTGACGACGAGCTTGCCGCCCTTCTTCGCCCAGCCGACGAGCGCGTCGATCTGCGCGTCCGAGAGCGACACGAGCCCGGGAACCACGATCACGTCCGTCCCCGCCGGAACCGTGAATGGCGCGCCGGGATAGGAGACGAGGTATCCGTAGGGCACGCGGTTGCGCAGGAATATCTCCTCGGCCGCCGCAACGCCCATGTGCGTCGCCTCGGAGAAGAGAATCTCGCGCTCCGGATAGAAGATGCGCACGGAGTGGTCGGTGGGGGCGGCGAGCGCGTCGCGGTGCGAGGCGACGAACGCGTTGAACTTCTTGTGCAGCTTCTTGCGGCGCTCGTAGGCCTCGCGGTTCACGAAGCCCGGCTCGGGCGACGGCGCGATGATCGTCCGGTCCGTCGGGATGCCGCCGTAGACGATGTCCTCGACGAGCGGCATCAGGAACTTCGCCTCGCGCTCGGGGATGATCTTCGTGTCGGTGTCGCAGAGGGCGACGATGCGCTGGCCCATGTCCTGGGCGTACCGGAGATCGCGCACGCGGTTGATGACGGTGCCGTCCGCCAGGAGCGACGGGAAGTTCGAGTTCTGCATGATGATGAAGTCGAACGCCTTGCAGAGCTCAGCCATGTTCTGGGCCCGCGCGATGAACCGCATGCGGCTGCGGTAGGGGGACGGGTTGCCGGAGACAATGGCGTCGGGCTTGACGGACTTGATGTGCGCGCGGAAGCGCATCATGAGGCCGGTCATCACATCGCACCGCCAGAGAGCCCACATCTGGAAGACGGGGTCCTTGGCCTCGATATGGTACATGCGCGACATGTCCATGCGCGGCAGCAGCATGGTGCTCAGGTCGTCGAAGCCAAAGCGCGTCTCGGGATCGGGGATCTTTGCCAGGTAGGCGCGGAAGGCCTTCTGGCAGCGATCGCAGTAACAGGGGTAGTCGAACACGTTGTCGAACATGATGCCGTCGAAGCCGCCGTCGGTGAGGGCGATGGTGCACATGCGCTTGATGTACTCCTCCCATTCGCGGCAGTTGAGGCAGGGGGACCAGCGGAAGTACTGTCCGTTGTACCCGCCGTAGAGGTTGTGCCGTCCCATATAGTCGATGCCCGCCCAGGAATCGATGTCTGGTATCTCCTTGCGCATCACCTCAGGGTAGATGGTGTTGAACTGCACGTAGGCGAGCGCCTTAACGCCGTGGGCGTGGCAGTTCGCGACGAACCTCTTCACGTTGGGGAAGTCCTTCCTCTCGACCTCCCATCCCATGCCCTTGTAGAAGCGGGAGTGGAGGAAGTTGAGGCCGAGCTCCTCCATGAGCTCGGGCGAGTGCTCGTCGAACCAGTCAAGCCAGGGCTTCACCCACTGGGCGTTGCCGTCAATGCCGCCGGTGCAGTGATTGCCCACGCGCCGGTACATCGTGTAGGGCTCGTGCGCGCCGAACGTCCAGCGCGTCGTCAGCGGGTCGATCTCCACCGCCAGTCCGCTAAGCGCGGCGATGCAGACCAGTGCCGCGAGCCGTCCTTTGCCCGTCTTCCATCTCGTCTTCATTTTTTCCTTCTTTCGTTCAGCTGATTGAGGAGTGTCGCTGCGTCATCGCTACATATAGACAAGCATAAACGTCATTGCGCCGAGGCCTGGTGGGACCGCCGGGAATCGAACCCGGAACCTACGGTTTAGGAAACCGTCGCTCTGTCCAGTTGAGCTACGATCCCGCATTGCAGGGAAATGATACCATTTTGTTGGCGTTGCTGTCAATCGACACAGCCCCTCAGGGTTTGAAGATTCTCATGACGCGCTTGACATCCGCGCACACCGCGGCGGTGGCGCGCACGGCGACGTCGTGGAACTGAAGCCCCTCGGGCTTCTCCTTGACGATCTCATAGACGGCCTTGCCGGCCGCAATCGCCCCGTAGGTGTAGTAGTTGATTTTGCGAATGCCGCGGGCGATCGCCTGGTGGTAGTCGTCTTCGGAGAGTCCGCTGCCGCCATGCATCACGAGCGGCAGATCGCCGGTTGAGCGACGCACCTCGTCGATGACGGTGAAGGACAGCTTCGGCGTCGTCTTGTAGACGCCATGGACCGTTCCGAAGGAGATGGCCAGCGCGTCGACACCGGTCTCCTCGACAAAGCGCTTCGCCTCATCGGGCTTGGTGTAGAAGTCCTCAGGCGTGTATTCGTGAAGCTCGCCGCGGAGATTGTGTGGCATCGAGCCGAGCTCGGCCTCGACCGTGGCGCCAAACTCATGCGCAACGCGGCAGACGAAGGCGGTCTGACGGATGTTCTCCTCGTAGGGCAGCGCAGAGCCGTCGAACATGACCGAAGAGAAGCCGAGCTTCAGCGCCTTGAGGCAGAGCTCCACGGAGTTGCCGTGGTCGAGATGGGCGACGACGGGCGTCTTCGCCGCGCGCGCGAGCTGCACCATGATCGGCGCAGCGACATCGAAGGGCACGAACTCCTCGTGCGCCGGGGCGTGCTCGAGCACGAACGGGATGCCCAGCTCCTCCGAGGCGCGAATCGCGCCCATTCCAGACTCAAGTGAGGCGAAATTGAACCCACCCACGGCATAACCGCCCTTCGCGGCATCCGAGAGAATTCCCTTCATGCTAACCAGCATTTTCTTTTGCTCCTTTCTTTGTCCAATATTATATCATTTTTCGCCGATGCGCACGGAGACAAGGCGCAGCCAGGCAAGTTCGCGGCGACGCATCCGGTCGTAGTCGCGCGGGGCGAGATCGTCCGCGCCGGAGAGATGGTCAATGCCATGCGCCACGTAGAGCAGAAGCTCCTTCGCGGCGGACCATCCGCGTCGCCGAGGCGCCGCGCGAAGCGCGCACTCGGCATTGACGTAGATTTCGCCATGGATCCCCTCCGCCTCGCCCGGCATCGCATCATAGCGCTGGGTGACGACATCCGTCGCGCCCTTCGCACCATTGATCGCCTCGTGGACCTCGGCCGAAAACGCATCGTCCTGCAGAATCACGCTCACGGAGCGAAACTGAACGCCGATGCGCGCCGAGCTGCGCGCGGCGAAAATCGCCGCGCAGCGCCCCAGCTCCGCACGCGAGAGACCGATCTCCCGCGGGAGCCGTCCGAAAATCTCGATGCGGCATACGCCCGATCTGGAATTGGTTGTCTTCTTCATGAGGATGCTTTCTGAGGACGGACTCGGCGGGTGGCAACGGCTGTGAAGGGATCCTCCGGCCAGTAGTGCTTCGGATAGCGTCCGCGCAGGTCCTTCCGCACGAGCTGATAGGCGCCCTTCCAGAAGCCCGCGAGATCCTTCGTGACCTGCACCGGGCGCTGCGCCGGCGAGAGGAGTGTCATCACCACGGGGACGCGTCCGCCGGCGACCTTCGGCGTCTCCATGAGTCCGAAGCACTCCTGGAGCCGCGCCTCGACGGTCGGTTCGTCACCCTCATAGTGGATCAGCAGATGGCTGCCGCTCGGCACCTCCATCCGAGACGGGGCGAGACGGTCGAGCTCGCGGCGGTCGTGTCCCGCCTCGGCGAGGATGAAATCGATGACCGCCGCGAGATCGAGCCGCCCGAGGTCGCGCCACTTCGAGAAACCGTTCACGAAGCCAGGGAGCGCCGCAAGCAGCGCCGCCGTGTCAACCGATGGCCATCGCGCGTCGCCGAGCGTTGTCGGCTGCGATCGATCACCGTCGATTGCCGCCTTTTGTCGTTGCGGGCTGCCGAAAACGCGCGCGAGGAAGTTGACCCGCGCGCGCAGTTGTAGCGCCTCCTTCGTCCAGCACGGCAGATTGTCAACACCTTTCGTGCGGATTCCGTCGAGGAGCGCCTTGGTGACCGCTTCGGCGTCCTCGCTTACCTCGGCGCGAACCGGCACCTCGCGCAGCGTCATTTCCCCCAGACGCCGCCGCCGCACACGCTTGACACTCTCGGAGCGGCGATCCCATTCGCAAAACGGCTCCTCAATGATGCGATCGCCGAAGAGAGCCAGAATCTCATCCTCTTCGATCGGACAGGCGAGAAAAATCTTCGCATCGCCCACCCGGTCATCGAGTTCGCAGCACACGAGGTAGGGAGCCTTCGCAAGGGGATCGTCCGCCTCAAGGAAAGCTCCGCGTCCCGACACCATCCGGAACGTTCCGTTACCGCGGTTCCTCGCCACGCGATCCGGGTAGGCGAGCGCCAGGAGGAAGCCCTCGGAGATGCTTGACGGGTTTGAGAGGTTTGAAAGGCTTGAATGGCTGCGGGATAACCGGCGGGCGAGCTGAAGGATGCGCTTCGAATAGGGGCGGTTGGGAGTCTCCAGCACCACATCGACGATCTTCCTGATGTCGGTTTCACGCGAGCGATTGCCCTCCTCGATGACCGCTGCGAGAAGCGGCAGATTTCGAGCGCTGTCGAGGTCTGTCGAGAGCCGCCGAGAGCTGTCAAAGGCATTCGCGAGGCGGGGATGCATCGGCAATCGCGACATGCGGTCGCCCTTTGGCGTGAGTCGACCGTCTTGACCAATCGCGCCAAGGAGCTTGAGCAAGCCCACCGCCTGGTTCCACGCGCTTGCAGGCGGCGGCGTCATCCACGGCAGGTCGGTGCGACCGAGCGCGCCCCATGCCGCGCTTGTGAGGACGAGCGAACAGAGGTCGGCGTCGAGTATCTCCGGGGTCATGTGCGGTGGACGCGACCGCTGTTCTCCTTCTGTCCAGAGCCGGTAGCAGACGCCGGGGCCGAGACGTCCCGCGCGTCCGCGCCGCTGCTCGGCGCGATCCTGCGTGAGCGGCAGTGTGACAAGTCCCGACATGCCGGTCGAGGGCGAGAACCGCGGCACGCGCATGAGCCCCGAGTCAATGACCGTGGTGATGCCCTCGATCGTCACCGAGGTCTCGGCGATGGAGGTGGAGAGAATCACCTTGCGCCGCGCACTCGGCGCGAACACGCGATCCTGCTCGTCTTTCGGCAGGCTTCCATAGAGCGGCAGGATGTCAACGTCCCGACCCGTCGAACCGTCTCCAATGACCATCGATCGCAATCGACTGTCATCGGAGGCGACCGATTCCGCGACGCGCCTGATCTCACCCTCGCCCGGCAGAAAGCAGAGAATGTCACCCGAGGTCTCCTTGAGCGCCTTCGCGATCGCTCCCGCCATCGAGAGGTCGCCGAGATAGCGCGTCTCAACGGTGAACATCCGCCCCTCGGCGCGGACGATGTCCGCATCGCCGAGATGTGCCGCCACCTCATCCGCATCAAGCGTCGCAGACATGACTAGCAGCCGAAGGTCGGGACGCAGCGCACGGCGCGTCTCGAGCGCGAGCGCGAAAGCGAGGTCGCAGGGGAGGGACCGCTCGTGGAACTCGTCGAAGATGACGAGGCCGACGTCCGTGAGCTCGGGGTCGGCGAGGAGTCGCTGGGCGAGCAGCCCTTCAGTCACGATCTCCAGCCGGGTCCGCGCCGAAATCTTCCGCTCGAGGCGCACCTTGTAGCCGACGGTGTCCCCGACGGCCTCGCCGAGCTTGCGAGCGATGAACTGAGCCGAGTTCCGCGCCGCGATCCGCCGCGGCTCGAGCATGACAATCTTCTTCCCGGCGAGCCAGGGCGCGTCGATGAGAGCCGGCGGCACACAGGTGGTCTTGCCGCTGCCGGGCGGCGCCGTCAGCACCACGTCGCGGTTCTCCGTGAGTACACGGCGAATCTCGCCGATTCTCTCCTCGACCGGGAACATCGCCGTTACACTCTACGGCCCCAGCTCGACCGGGAACCAGGTGCGGTAGAAGTCGTCGCGCCGCCACGTGTTGCCGGCGGAGGCGTAATCGCAGAAGAACACCGTCGCGGGAAGCCGTCCTTCCGGATTCGCGTGGTGCGAGCCGAGAGGCAGCGTCGCCGCGAACGTCATCCACAGGTCGTCAGAGGGGGCGCGCACCGCCGCGAACGCCGGCTGGACCTGTCCGTCGCGAATGCCGCCGCGGAGGGGCTCCATGAGGTCTCCGTCGGCGAAACGGCTGTCGCGGGCGAGTAGCACGGGGCCGCGCGTGAACGCCACGTGGTGTTCGCGCACGTGCGCGACGACCGGCATGTCGAACGCGATCTCGACGATGTCGCCGAGCCGCCAGTCGCAGTCAATCGTGAAGTAGCCGCCGGACGCGACGTTCTGCTGCGCCGCGCCGTTCACCTTGACGACCGTCTTCGCGCTCCAGGACGGGATGCGCAGACGAAGTTTGAGCGGACCTGTCGTGTGGCTCACGATGCGCGCGGAATTGTCGCGCGGATAAAGGGAATACATGTCGAAGGCGACGGCCCGCCCCGACGGCAAAGTCTCCTTCACCAGGGCGCTTGCGTAGAAGTTGAAGGTCGCCACGCCATCCGCAGTGCGGAAAAGTTCGCGCAGAAAGACGAGGAAGCCGCGCGGACCGTTCGCGTTGCAGCAATCCGTGTGCATGTAGCAGTGGTGCTGGCCGTGGTAGCGGCCGCCCGACAGCGGCGTGTAGCCGGCGAACTCGGAACCGTCCGCCTTCAGCGCGGCGAGATAGGCGTTGTAGAACGTCTTCTCGATTTCGTCCGCCCACTTCGGATCACCCGTCACGTCGAGGAGTTTTTCGCAGAAGCGCATCCATGTCGTCGTCACGCACGTCTCCTGAAGACGCACATACGGCAGATGCTGCTTGCGCGCGCCATGGAACCACGCCTCGGAGCTGGCACTGCCGCCGGCGAGGTTGATCTCCTCCTTTACGATGTCCTCGGCCGTCTTGATCGCCGCCAGCCGCAGCCTCTCCACTTCTTCTCTTCCCGTCCCCAACTCTTCACTCTTCACTCTTAACTCTTCACTATACTCGAGCAGCCCCTGGTAGCAGCTCATCATCTCGTAGGCTTTCCAGCGGTTGTGCTTCATGACGTAGCCGCCCCCCGTTTCCGGCGTGTTGCCGTAGCCGTTGCGGTCGGCGACGGACACGCCCTTCAGCGCGAGGTCGACGAGACGCGGCCCCGCTTCCGGCTCGCTCATTCCTTTCACAATGTACGCCGCGAAGTCGAGATACTTACGCTCCTTGGTTCGTTTGTAAAGGAACATCACCGGCTCGAGGATGGACGAACTCGCGTAGCCGCTCCAGTTTCCGGTCTGCCACAACTCGCGTCCGCGCCGTCCGTTCGGACCGATCTCCGCAATCACGTAGTCGCAGAGACGGCGACAGGCATCCAGGGCGGCAGACGATGTTGGACGAGAGATGTTAGATGAGAGACGCGAGGAATTGTTAGATTCCTCATGTCGCTTCCAGTCATAATAATGCAAGAGTCCCATAAGGGTGTACTTCATCCCCCAGACGTCCCAGCCCTCGCCGCAGCGGAGCTCGTCTGGATAGTTGCCGATGTAGCCGTTCAGTTCCTGGCTCGCGATCATGCGCTCGACGCCGCGGTCGATCAATGCGCGCAGCTTCTCCGAGCCGCAGTAGCCGAGGTAGGGCACAGCGGAGTGCATCCACTTGCCCCAGAACTCGGTCTGCCACCAGCGCTTCGTCTCGGTCTTCTCGAGGAACGGCGCGGTGATGTAGTCGACGTCCGTCGCGGCGACGTGGTTCGCGATCATCGCATCGAGCCGTTCGCCGAGATAGCCCTTGAGCCGGGCCGTGCCGCAGTCGGCGAGCGAACCGCCGACTGCCATGGCGGCGGGAAGAGCCGCCATTCCCAGAACGGCAATCACAACAATCAGTTTCTTCATTTTCTCCTTTCGTCTACAAATTGCGGGGTCGCCTCCCGATTCCATCACTCGCACATCCAGAGCCTGAAAATCGGATCGGATACATGGTGGATGCGGTTGACCGTATCAACGTGCCCGCCGTCGACAAGCTGCTTCAGCGCTGTATTGGCACTGGAGTTGAGGCCAAGCGCATGTTCGCGACAGTAGGTTTCCGTGAAGCGTCCGGTCGGTTCGGACGCAATGGCCTTCATGAGATTGCGCTGGCTCACCGAAAACGAGGAGAAAAGCACCTCGTAGTAGTCGCGTTTCTTGTTCAGCATGGACCATACGGCCCGGTCGACGTCTTCGCGGGCGACCTTTCGGTCGGATCGCAGCGCTACCGTCTGGAAAATCTCGGAGGCAATGGCCTGCGTGTAGTATGGAATGTTGTCCGATCGCTCCAGCAGATAGGCAGCGACATTTTCGGACAGCGAGATTCTGCCGCTTCGAAATCCGTTCCTCAGAAAATCCATGCCCTCGTCCAGCGGCGGCTTGGCGACGGTAATGACCTTGACTGAGTTGTAGAACGGACGTGCCCTGCTCATGAACATCCGCTTGAGGATATGGGTCTTCGAGCCAAGAAAGACGTACTGGACACGCTTGTGGAACTGAATGACGCTGCGCATAATCTTTTCGACGTTCACCCGAGAGGATTGTGCACACAGTTCCTGAAACTCGTCGAGGACGACGACCAACTTGCGCTTGCCGGCGAGCTTTTCCGGCAAGTCGAGAACTTCCTCGAAGTTCTCCGGGGTCATCTGCCTCGGCGCCGCCCTCAGCGCAATCTCCGGCGAACCGTCTGAGGCCATGCCGATGACTGGCTTGAGACTCCTGAACAGCGAGGAAAGCGCATGAACGCCCTTGGCGAACGCCCCCGACTCGCGGTAGAGAACCGCCGCGTAGCGGTTGGCGAAGTCCTCCAGCGACGCCACCCGCATGAGATCGAAGTAGACGCAGGTGTAGCCCTGGTTGCGTAACACATCGAGCGCCGCATGCACAAGAGAGGTCTTGCCGTAGCGCCTGGAACCGAGGATGACGAGATTGAGACGGCTCTTAACCGAATTGACGATGTCGGCGCAGACCTCGGTCCGGTCGTAGAAATACCGGCCCGAGACCACTTCGCCATATGCAAACGGGTTCTTACCTTCCAGTACTTTGATTTTCATGCCGGATATTGTATCAAATCGCCCCGTGCAAAAGCAACGAAAACTTCTTCAAAAATAACTTCTTTAATTTTAACGACGTTTTAAACGCTCTGTGAAAGCACTACGCAACCGCCACGCACGATGCCGCCCTGTCGCCGCGCAAAATGAGATTTCATTGCGGAAAATCTCATTCAGCCCGAGCGGCTTCCGCACAGTCCTCGGTCACAGCATCTGCCACAAGATCCAAGATCGGCGGCTGGATCAGGTCGTCAGGCTACTCAAGGATACCACACAGCCAATTGACGGTCTCGCCGGACATTGCGGCTTTCGCAGCGGCAACTATCTGAAAAACCTCTTTCGCCGCCGCTT
>CACYCW010000047.1 GCA_902773015.1 uncultured bacterium | reverse complement strand
TTGCCGCGAAAAGCCGTGTAGTGAAGACCTACGCCGCGTTTCCTAGGGAATTCGGCCTTTTTTGATGCGAACGTGGAAAGTCGGGCTAGTTCCGACGACGAGGGTGTCGTCGCGCCGGATGCTCGGTATCGTCACTCGCGGCTCTCCCGCTCATTCGCTTGGGGAAAAGAGATGAGGGATGAGACGCGAATGGTGGCAGAGGCAGGAGATTTAGGGTAGGATAGGGACGATTACCAGGGCGCGCAGGCGTGTGCGCACCACGGGTACTGTATGGAATGCCACTCATCCGTTACGCAACATCCACTCAACTGGGTGGGGAATCCTTGCGTTCACGGAGTTCCGGGAAAAAGTCCATCTGGAGGGCTCGGGCAAGCTTGGCGGCCGTGGCGAAGGAGATGTTGACGTCACTGCGCATCACCTTCGAGATGTACGGGCGCGAAACCTTCATCCGCTGCGCGAGCGCGGACTGGTTGAGCCCGAGCGCCTTCATCCGCCGCAGCACCTGCCGCAAGAACTGAGAGCCGACATGGTCGAGTGAAGACATGAAAGAAGAAGGGATGAGGAACAAGGGATGAGAAGTTGAGGTGTTGAGGCGTTGAGCATTTTCCTCAACAACTCAACATCTCAACAAGAGCCGTGGTGTCAGAGGCGGCTGCGCTGGATCTTGCCGGATATCGTCTTCGGGAGCTCGTCCTTGAACACCACGATGCGCGGATACTTGTAGGGTGCGGTGTGGTGCTTGACGTAGTCCTGAATCTCCTTCTTGAGCCCTTCGTCTGCATTTGTGCCGGGGACGAGCACGATGGAGGCCTTGACGACCTGTCCGCGCACGGGATCTGGCGCGGCGGAGACGCCGCACTCGAGCACGTAGGGAAGCTCCATGATGACGTTCTCGATCTCCGCCGGGCCGATGCGATAACCCGAGGACTTGATGACGTCATCGCAGCGCCCGACGTAGTGGTAGCAGCCCTCCTCGTCCTTCCACGCGAGGTCGCCGGTGTGGTACATGCCGCCGCGCCAGACCTCGTTGGTCCTCTCCTCGTCCTTGTAGTAGCCGAGGAAGACACCGGGGTGCGGATGGGCGCGGTCGTCGCGGATGACGATCTCGCCGTGCTCGCCGGCATCTACGGAGTGGCCCGCCTCGTCGACGAGGTCGATGCCGTAGTCGGGAACGGGACGACCCATCGAGCCCGGCTCGAGCTGGTCGCCGAAGAGGTTCGCGATGCCGAGGGTCATCTCGGTCTGTCCAAAGCCCTCGGCGATCTGCAGACCGGTCGCCTTCTCGAACTGGGAGAAGACCTCGGGGTTCAGCGCCTCGCCAGCCGTAGTGGCGTGGCGAAGGGACGAGAAGTCGTACTGCGATATGTCCCGCTTGATGAGCATGCGGTAGATGGTCGGCGGGGCGCAGAACGTGGTGATCTGGTACTTCTCGAACATCGGCAGCACCTTGTCGGCGTCGAACTTGGTGAAGTCGTAGGTGAAGACCGCGCCCTCGCAGAGCCACTGTCCGTAGAGCTTGCCCCAAAGCGCCTTACCCCAGCCGGTCTCGGCCATGGTGAAGTGCAGGCCGTCGCGCTCGACGAGGTGCCAGTACTTGGCGGTCACGAAGTGCCCGAGGGCGTACTTGTGAGAGTGGAGCGCCATCTTCGGGTAGCTCGTGGTGCCGCTGGTGAAGAAGAGGATCGCCGGATCGTCGCCGCACGGGGCATCCTCGCGGCGCTCGAAGACGTCGGGGAACGCCGGGTATTCGGCGTCGAAGCTGCGCCAGCCCTCGCGGCGGCCGTTGACGAGCAGGCGGATGGCGGGGAAGCCCTCGGCCATCTCCGCTTCCGCGGCGGTCTCGCCGTCCGCGGTGCAGACGATCGCCTTTACGTCGCCGGCGGTGAAGCGGTAGGCGAAGTCGTGGGTCGTGAGCTGGCAGGTCGCGGGGATGACGACGGCGCCGATCTTGTGGCAGGCGAGGATCGTCGGCCAGAACTGGTAGTGGCGCTTCATGACGAGCATCACCTTGTCCCCCTTCCCGATGCCGAGTGAGACGAGGTAGTTGGCGACGCGGTTCGAGAGCTCGGACATGTCGCGGAAGGTGAAGCGTCGCTCGCGCATGTGGTCGGAGACGTGCAGCATGGCGAGGCGGTTCGGGTCCTTGCGCGCGAGGGCGTCAACGATGTCGAAGGCGAAGTTGAAGCGGTCCGACTCGGAGAAGCGGACGTGGACGAGCCGTCCGTCGGCGTCCTCCTCGCACTGGACGAAGCGTTCGGCGAGGAGCGGGGTGGTGGGTTTGCGGCGGCGGAGCTTCACCATGGGGAGCGCCTGGTCCTTGGCGTCGCCGGCCATGATCATCGCGATGAAGACACACTTCTGGCCGCCGACGGCGATCTCGCCGTGGGGGGTGGAGGACTTGTAGAAGATGGAGTCGCCGGGGCCGAGCACGGTCTCGTGCTCGCCGACGCGCACCTTGAGCTGTCCCGAGACGACGTAGTCGAACTCCTGCCCGGCATGGGTGTGAAGCTGCAGGGGGTGATCCTGCTGGCTTTCGTCGTATTCGTAGGTGACGAAGTAGGGCGTGGCGAGGCGATCGCGGAACATGGCGGCCATGTTGCGGATCTCGATGCCGGGCTCGCTGACGGTGACGGGGCCCTGTCCGGCGCGGTTGACCTGGAAGTGGGAGAGTTTGGCGGAGTGTCCCTCGAGGAGCGAGGTGATGTCGATGCCGAAGGCGATGGCGCACTTGTGCAGGAAGGAGAAGGAGGGGTCGATCTCGCCCTTCTCGATGGCGATGTAGTCGCTCTCGCTCACCTCGGTTAGCTGAGCCATCTTCGAGGTGGAGTGTCCGCTGATGGCGCGCATCTCGCGTATGCGTGCGGCCATTTCTTTCAGTGCTCCAGTTTCTGCTTTCATTTGTGTTCTCTTTGTTGGTTTAAACCGAACGGCCCCTCTCATTTCTGAGCGGGGCCGTTTGTTCGATTGAATTCCTCTGAGCTTATCAGATGCGACGAACGACCCCGCGATTGGCAATCGCGATAATAATCTCCGCGCTAATGATAATGCTCGTGTTCATGACCTTTTTTGGCTTCGGTGCGGATATGATATCAAATTCTGGTGAGAGGTGTCAAGGGGGAGTAGATACGGCCAGCCGCCAAGTAAAAAGCGGATCACTTGCACATTCCGATGCGGTCTCCCTTCAGTTCGCGCACGACCATCTGCGCGAAGTCCCGCACCGCCTTGCCGCCGCTCGCACCGATGCGCGCGACCTGTTCCGTCTGGCACGGGAACGCGCACCAGCGCAACTGATCGAGGCAGAACGTCTTCACGTAGTCGTCGGACGCGCCGAGCGCCGTCGCGATCAGCGCTTCGGTCCACACGCGGCGGTTCGTCCCGCGGTGCTCACGCCAGAACTCGTACCAGGACGCGTCGGCGTCGACCATGACCCAGTGAGTGACCTCGGCGATGCGATAGGCATCGAGGGGATCCGTCGCATACGCTGGCTTGACGGCCGAAAGCAGTTTCATCGCCGACGCTTCGCTGTCCGTGAAACCCGCGATCACCTCTTTGGACGTGGACTCCGCCAGCGCCTTCGCGTTCTGCTCCTGCCAGATGGACGAGATCGGCGCCTTCCCGTCCGTGGATTCGGCGTTCTTGACCAGGGTTTCGTAATTGAAGGCGAATGCGGTGGATGCCGATACCGCGAGAATCGCCGTGAGATGTTTTCTGTTCATGTTGTTCAGTCCTTCATGAATTCGGTGGCCCAGGGTTCGCGCATCGACTGGTAGAGGTAACGGTCCGCGCACTCGTCGTTCTTGGCGTGCATCGTCGCGGGATCGAAGTCGAATCCGCGGCCGAGCCGTTCGGCGGAGATCGCCAGGTTCGCGAGCGTGCAGCTGCGGAAGCCCGTCTCCTCGTTGAGGCAGAACCGGCGACGCGTGCGGACGGAATCCATGAAATCTGTCTGCTGCGGCGCGGGTTCGGGCAGGTCATTGAGCAGCGCCGCGACGTCGACTGGTTTCCCGTCGGCGTCCCGCATACGGAACATCCGCTCCTCGCCCGGATTCGTCCATGTGCCGACCTTGCCGTCCTTGTCTAGAGCCGGCCAGAGCGTCGTCCCGTTCGACCCCGTGATGAACGGCTCGTCCTTGAGCGATTCGTCACCGTCGAGGATAACGACCGTGCCGTCCTCGTACTCGTACGTGATGCGGTTGAAGCGCCCGACCACCTCTGGATGCTGCTTCGGCCCCATGTAGTCAACGCGGATCGGGCTCGTATCGTCCTTGCAGAGCAGGTACTGAAGCGGATCGAGGTAGTGCTGGGACATGTCGCCGATCCCGCCGCCGTCGTAGTCCCAGTAACCGCGGAACGAGAAATGTGTGCGTTCGTGGTTGTAGGGCTTCCACGGAGCCGGGCCGAGCCACATCTCCCAGTCGAACGTGCTCGGAATCGGTTCGGGCTTCAGGTTGACGCGCCCGGAGTGGTGGAACTTCCACCAGAAGCCCTGCCCTTTCCCGAAGACGCAGCGCACGGGACCGTCCCCGAGGACTCCGTTCTCCATCAGCTGGCGGACGAGCTTCACCGGCGAGCCGAAACCGTAGAACGGGTTCTGGTAGCGGAACCAGGTGTTGAGCCGGAACATCCTGCCCTTCGTCTTCACGTATTCCATCACGCGCTTGCCCTCGCCGACCGTGCGGGTCATGGGCTTCTCGCACCAGATGTCCTTGCCGGCGCGCGCCGCCATGACGCTCATGCAGCCGTGCCAATGCGCCGGGGTGCAGATGTGGACGATGTCGACGCCCTTGTCGTCCAGAAGCTCCATGAAGTTCTTGTAGGCCCTTATCTTGCCCCAGCCCGCCTTCTCGGCCTCCGAAATGCCCTCGCGCACGTGCAGCTCGTCCGGATCGCAGAGCCCGACCAGTCGGGACCCGTTGAACGCCAGGTGGTTCTCGCTGTGGGCGATGATGCCGAAACCGATGAGCGCCCGCGTCAACTGGTTGGACGGCGCCGTCGCTCCGAAAAGCGTCCGCGCCGGAATTATGTTAAACGCACTAAAGGCCGTCGAGGCCTTCAGCATATCCCTTCGTGTCATCATACATTTATCTTCCTTGTTTTTTGACGAAATCTACTCCACATCCACACCAGCGTGACGAGGATCACCATGCGGGCGACGCCCACGAACAGCGGCTGGAAGTCTTTCGTCCCAATCAGCTCTGGAACGCCGACGACGAAGCGCTCGGCCGCCGCCGTCAGGGAACTGCCAAAGAAGGTCGTCATCATCCAGGCCGCGAGCGAGCACTGGCCGAAGAGGATCAGCAGCCCCGTTCCGCGGCGGACGTTCCAGATGTCGGTCAACGCGTAGAGCGCCGCCAGGAGGATCAGCGCGAGGCCCTGCGTCAGGAAGACGAAGCTCACCGTGTAGATGTAGCGGATCGGCGGGATCCAGAAGGACAGCACCCAGCCCGCCGCCAGACTGACGGCGCCGGCCACGGCCAGGACCTTCACCTTCGACCACGGCGCGCGCGATACCTTGACGACGTCACCCGCAAGCGAGGCGAGGATGCCCATGCCGGCCCAGCTGAGGGTC
Organism: uncultured bacterium; assembly: GCA_902773015.1. Lineage (GTDB taxonomy): Bacteria > Verrucomicrobiota > Kiritimatiellia > RFP12 > UBA1067 > UBA1067. The sequence goes on along the minus strand of CACYCW010000047.1, from coordinate 5,737 downwards.
GTCAGCAGGTAGCAGAAGTCCTTCGCATGTCCGCCAAGCTTCCCGTAGACAAAATCCTCAAAGATGCGCGCAGCGTTGCCGTGCTGCGAATAGTCGCCGCAGCAGGCCATGACGACCGCCGCGGCGGCAATCAGCCCTAGACCGAGCGCAAGCCGCTTCCACGTGCCGCGCAGCAGGAGCCCGATCGAAGCCGCGCAATAGGCGACGGCGATCGTGTGCAGGGTGTCGGAATAGAAGACGAAGCTCGGCGCAGAATCAGGACCTGTGAAGAGCTTGAACGTCAGGACACCGCGGATGAGCGAGCCGCAGGCCCACAGCATAAGCATCCGCTGCGCAAGGCGCTTCCAGAATGCGAGCAGATCGACACGGCCGTCTTCGCGCAGGAACTTCCGGAAGGCGAGCGACGCCGAAACACCAGTCACGAAGATGAAGAGCGGCTGGGTGAAGTCGAGGATGCCGAAACCCGTCGGCACCTGCCCCGGAGAGGAGAAAGACGTAACCGAATGCAGCCAGAACGCCTTGGCCGCCGTGCTCTCGAGCGGCCACACCTTGAACACTCCCGGCGACAGCAAGGCGTAATGGATGACCAGCAGATAGAAGATGTCGAGCCCGCGGAGAAAATCTACGCAGAAAATCCTTTTCGCCGTCTTGTTGTCGTTGCTCATTCTTCCGTGACTTTCGCGCAGGAAACCGATGGAGCGACTTTTCTTCACATCTCCGTCCTAGCGTCGCTTGTGCGTGACCTTGAAGTCGTAGAAGAAGTTGCGGCCTTCGCAGCCGAGAATGCCGGCGTAGAACGTCTCCGGCAGGTTCTTGTCGACATATTGCAGCGTGTAGGGTCCGCAGGAGCAGGTCATCTCCATGTGCCCCTTCCGATTCCGCGATAGCGTCACCTTCAGCTCATGCCGCACGTTCGCTCGGAAGAGATGTGGTTCCTCGAGCTTCAGGGATGCCGCCTTGATGTGCGATGGGCCTTTCTCAGCATTCCAGAAATGCCGCCACACGTTGATGCCGCGGTCATAGATGACGATCTCCCAGTGGTCGTGGAGCTCGAGGTGCTTCCCGTCGCGGCTGCGACCGAGCTCCGGCGCGATAACGATGAGCGGCGCCATGCGATAATCCCATCCCATCGTCGACGAGACGGTCGCCCCCGACCGGAACTGCCGCTTCATCACCATGCCCGAATATACCGCGTCGCTGTGCTTCCTGTGGACCTCCTCCGGCGAGACGTCGGGGCATTCGTTCTCGATCCAGCCGTCGCGTTGCGTGAAGCCGTGGCAGTATTCGCAGCGCGGCCCCTTCACGATCTGCCAGCCGTCGGGATTCCATTTCCCGCGCGCGAACTCGACCGCCACGTCGACGGCCGCATCCTCCGTCTGGGCGATCGCCGTCGCGGCGGCCAGCGCCAGCAAGATGGAAAACGAGTGGCGCAACCGCCTGCCACAAAGTGAACGAATCATTATATCAGCATTTCCTTTCCACATATCAGCCAGAAACTCTCCTTCGGACGGCGAACCGTCGCCGTCATCTCTCCAGCCCGCAGGCGGCGGCGAGATCCCCAACCGTCTCCTGGGCATTGAACTCGTCGATCATCATGCGGCGACCGTAGTCGTTCTCGAGCGTAACGAGAATCGCGAAGGCCATCAGCGAAGACCATCCCTCCACCTCGCGGAACCGCGTCGCGGCGGTGACCGGCGTCTCCAGTATGGAGGACATCCTATCCAAGAACTCGTTCATAGCGCTTTAACTCCTCCGTCGTCTCCTTCACCTCGAAACCGAGCCGATCGAAGAGATCCGCCGCGGGGGCGTTCCGCCCCGACCGCCGCCACGTCGCGTCGAGACGGCGGACGCCGCGTGCGCGCGCCAGCTTCTCGACGACTCGGGCGACGCGCTCCTCGATGCCGCGCCCCATCACGCGACAGCTCATCACCCAATCGACAATCTCCTCACCCCGCACAACCACGAACGACACAAGCCCCTGCTCGCCAAAGCGGTCCGTCGCGCGGACGGTGACTACGAGCCCTTCCGCGGCGAGCCGCCGCACGACGTCCTCCGTGTAGCGGTTCGTGCAGACGTTGAACTGGTTGGCCTTCTGCGAGAGCTGCGCCACGCGCGGCGCCTCGTCCGCGCGCATCGGATGGATATCAAGGCGAATGCCAAGCAGCTCGAAAAGCGACTCGCCATCCGTCGTCGTCGAGCCGAGAAACTGCCGACGTTGCGCCTCCGCCCGGTACTGCTCGGTCTTCACGCGATCCTCCTCGGTCACCGTGCCGTCCGGGAAGTAGGCGGCGAGATTCGGCGGAAAGCGGGCGACGGTCACGTCCGGTAGCGCCCGCCCCATCGTCAACCGCTCCGCCGGGTTGTCATCGACGAACACAAACGCCTCAGCACCGAGGTTCAGCTCGGCGGCGACAGATGAAAGATTCGCCGCCTTGTCGTTCCAGTCGATCCGCCACGCGGCAAAGTCTGTCTCGGCGAGCACCATCCCCTCCGGCGCACGCGGCGACACGGCATTCGCAACGGGAAAGAGGAACCCGATGTCTTCAGGATTGTTCTTCGAGAGCGCGACGAGCAGCACGCCGCGCCTCTTCAGCTCCTTCAGCTGCCGCTGGAAGTCGGTGCGTGGACGGATCGCATCGACGCCATCCTCGCCCACGACACCATCCCAAAGCGTGCCATCGAGATCGACGGCGACGACCTTCTTCGGCGACGCGCAGTTGACGCGTCGCCAGAGTTCCCAGAGACTCGTCGCGACGGTGATGTCAGCGAACGGAATCTCCGTGCCGTAGCGTGAGGCGATCGCGGTGACGAGACGAAGGTGGGCGATGCTGTCCCACTGGGGGATGGACGCGTACTCGGACTCGAGCGAAAGCGCCGCCGCGGGCACCTCGAGGACCCCCGCCGCGAACGCGATGAACTCGTTATTGCCGATCATGTCGCGTTCAGGCCATGCGACGGGTGGCGGCCATCGAGACCGTGATCGCGACCAGGACGAGCACCGCGCCCACGAGGAGGAACGGCACAAAATGCTCGTTCCAGCGATTGTAGACGTCGGCGTCGATCCGAGTGGTCTCGAGCTGGTCGATCTCCTCGAGCGCCTTCTCGAGCGAGTCGCGGTCCCTGACCGGGAAGTACGTGCCGCCCGTCTTCTTCGCGATGGAGCGAAGCTGACGCTCGTCGAAGGTCATGTTCGCGTACTGGATCGTCTGGCGGCCAAAGATGTCACGTGTGAAGATCGGTGTGCGAATAGAGCGCGTACCGACGCCGATCGCATAGACCTTGACGCCCAGCTTCGCAGCAGCATCCGCCGCGGCATCGGGCTCGACGGCCCCCGCATTGCTCACGCCATCCGAGAGCAGGATCACGATTTTCGTCTTCGGCTTTGCGTCCTTGAGACGCGCCAGCGCCGTGGCGAGTCCATCGCCGATGGCCGTCATCTGCTCGTCCTGTGCGATGGCCCTGCCCTGCGTATCATAGGCGACGGAGGGGATCTGCACGCCCTTGAGGACGTTTAGGAGCGCCTCGTGGTCGGCCGTGAGCGGCGAACGCGTCGATGCGTAGCCTCCGAAGGTGACGAGGCCGATGAGGTCGTCGGGGCGTTTCGTGACGAATTCGGCGAAAAGTTTCTTCACGACGGCGAGACGCGTCGTGTCGCGCGAGAACCGCTCGCCCCGCGGCGTCAGGTCGAGCGCGTCCATCGAGCCCGAGACGTCCACGGTCATCGCGATGGCGATCGCGTCCACGCTCTTCTTCTCGCGGGCGAGCGAGGTGCGCGGACGGGCTGCGGCGAGGGTGAGGAGCGCGAGCCCGGCCAGGAGAACGAACGGCGTCAGCGCCGCCGCACGCGCGCGCCAGCCCGCCGCACGCGCCGGGATACGCGTGACGGCCGAGAATCGGATGCCCGAGCGGCGGGCGCGCCGAAGGAGACGCCACGCAGCGAAGGCGATCGGAACGAAGAGCGCCAGCATCCACGGATTCGCGAAGCTCATGCCTTCACCTCCGTGCTGTCGCTCCTAAGGTAGCCGCGCGCCGATTCCGTCGCATCATCGGCCATCTCGGGCGTCGCCTCGACACCGGCGAACTTCACCAGATCAGCCGATTCCAGGAATCTCCGCAGCTCATCCGATGGCTTCGCCGAGCGCAGGAACTCCTCGGTCGTCATGTGCGGCGCCATGATGCCGTACTTGCGCTGGATGTAACGTCTCACGACCATCGTGAGCTCGACATAGAAGTCCTTGTAGCGTCCGCGGCCGGGCAGACCCTTCTTCAGAAGACGGTCCAGCTCCACCCAGGCGCGCTCGATGGGGCTCATGCGATGCTCCTTCATGCGGCGGACGAGATACTTGAGGCCGAGGATGATGCCGGTGAAGAGGATCGCTGCGGTCACAAGCACGAGCGCGATCCATCCGACGAGCTTCCAGGAGAGCGGCGGCAGATCCTTCTGCGGATCCACCTCCATCGCGCCCGTGACAGGCTCGCGCACAGCGGGGTTTTCGAAGTAGATGGGCCCGGCGATGAACGAGAATCTCCCTTCGTCCGTCCGCGCGCGGTAGATCTTCGGCGACGCCTTCACGACAAAGGGACGCAGTTTGTAGACCTCGGCGCAGGGTTCGGGGACGAGCCGCCAGTTCGTCACCTGGACGGTCGCGCCGTCCTTCTCGCGCCGCGGCTCCTCGGCGAAGTCCTCGACAAGCGAGAAGCCGACTGCGCGATCGCGAAGGTCGGGCATCGTCGCGGAGCGGTCGCTCGGACTCTTCAGCTCCATCCGGAGGAAAACGCTACGCCCAGGGTCGACGACCCTCGTCTCAGACTCGACCTTGAAGTCGATTCCGCCCTGGCTCGTCTCGAACAGCACCGCCGCAAGCAATGAAAGGATCATGGCTCAGCCTCTCTTTCTCGCGCGGCGCCTGAAGAGCTCGCGGACGCCATCGATGTAGGGACGGGCGGTATCGATCGGCAGCGTGTCGATGCCGTTCTTGCGGAAGAAGCGCTGCAACTCCTCGGTCTCCGCCGCCGCAGTCGAGGCAAAGCGCCGGCGCACCGATGCGCTCGACGTGTCGACGAGCACCAGCTCGCCCGTCTCGGGATCCTCCAGTTCAACGAGCCCGACATCCGGCAGCTCGCGCTCCGCAGGATCGCTCACCGGCACGCAGACCATGTCGTGGTGCCGCGCCGTCGCGCGAAGCAGGCGTTCGAACGGGAAGGGTTGAGGCGTTGAGAGGTTGAGGCGTTGAGAGGTTGAGGGGAGAAAGTCGCTCACGAGAAACACCACGGCGCGGCGCTTCTGCACGCCGTTGAGGAAACGGAGCGCGGCGGCGATGTCGGTTCCGCCCTTCGCATCGTCCTCGGCCGCGAGCACCTCGCGCACGAGGCGCATCACGCTGTCGCGACCCTTCCGCGGCGGGATGTACTTGACGATCTGGTCAGAGAAGAGGACGAGGCCGATCTTGTCCTGGTTGCGAATCGCGGTAAGGGCGAGAAGCGCCGTCACCTCGGCGGCGAGCTCCATCTTCGAGCGCCGCACCGAGCCGTAGCCCTGCGACCCCGAGACGTCGACCATGAAGAGGATCGTCAGCTCGCGCTCCTCGCTGTAGCGCTTGATGTAGGGCTCGCCCGTCCGCGCAGTGACGTTCCAGTCGATCGAGCGGACGTCATCGCCGGGAATGTACGGGCGCACCTCATCGAACTCGACGCCCTGACCCTTGAACGTGGAGTGGTAGTCGCCGGCCAGCTGGTC